>NZ_JBQQEZ010000008.1:0-144760 GCF_052258425.1 Psychrobacter sp. T6-4 | reverse complement strand
TCGGCTTCGGCTTTTTCGGCAGCGATTCTATCGGCTTCGGCTTTTTCGGCAGCGATTCTATCGGCTTCGGCTTTTTCGGCAGCGATTCTATCAGCTTCGGCTTTTTCAGCAGCGATTCTATCGGCTTCGGCTTTTTCGGCAGCGATTCTATCGGCTTCGGCCTTTTCGGCAGCTATTTTCTCAGCAACTAATGTACTCAATGTAGATTGTGCGTCTGTTGCGCTAGCTTCTTTGTTCGCTTCAGCATAGGCAGCTGCTTGTTGATCCGTTAATCCAGCTGTTTTAGCGGCTGCTAACAATTCTAGACGATTAGTTTCGATATTTTCTAACCGTTCTGCCTCAGCTTTTTCAGCCTCAGTTTGCTCTACTATTGGAGGTAGCTTTGTAGCTGGGTCTGAAAAGTTATTACTACCGCTGCTGCTACAGGCAATAATACTTACTGTTAGAACAGCAAGTAAACTTGCTCTCGATAAATACTTTAGATTCATTTTTTTCTCCATTTGAACAAAGGTGTTTGTAATATGTCGATAGAAGAGTTTCGTTCGGTTTGCTCTAGAATAGCTCTTGAAATATATTCGGTTTTAATATGTTACTACATTGTATACAAAAGTGTACAGTAATAATTAAATGTTTGTTTGTTGTTAATTTTTTAATTAATTATTTTGGTTTTATTGTGCATCGACCTACAGGCATTGAAAACCTATCTAAATACTTATTACAAAGAGAAGTTAATTTACTTCATTGTTTTACATAACTTACTTATTTAAAAATTAGGAACTTGCACAATTATGAATAATTCGGCAGAACTTTGCAGATTATCAAAATAAGAGCTACACATTAGTTCTTAGAATAACGAAATTATTGGCATCTAATCATTATGATTGATTATCATGAATTTTATTCATCTTATCTTTAAATAACATCGTTTTTATTCATGTCATGTTCAAGGTATGATTCATCCCATACACAAATTAGCTTTTATCTGATGCCTCGAGGCGAGAGCTATCAGAGTAGTAAAGGGGATTATCATGACACAGCCATTTACCTATACCATATCCAGCATTCGCTTCGATGAAAACTATCAGCCCGCAGACAGCACGCGTCTGACCACGAACTTTGCCAACTTGGCGCGTGGCGAGAGTCGTCAAGACAACCTACGCAAAACGCTGGCGATGATTAACAATCGCTTTAACGATCTTGCGCATTGGGATAACCCGTCAGCCGATCGTTACTCGGTCGAGGTGGATATTATTTCAGCCGATTTATATATCAAGGGCGATGTTGAGGGCAAGGGCGATAGTTTTCCCGTTATCGAAACGCTAAAAACCACCATTGTCGATCACAAGACCAACGAGCGTATCGACGGTATGATTGGCAATAGCTTCTCATCCTACGTGCGCGATTATGATTTTAGTATTGTGTTACCAGAGCACTTTGCAAACCATCCAGATGCGCCGCCGCCAAATGATTTTGGCGTGCTCCATGGCAAACTGTTTCAGCATTTACTACGCTCAGAGGCTTACCAAGCACAATTTGACAAGCAGCCTGTGATTTGCCTAAGTGTCTCAAGCAGCAAAATATATCAGCGTACAGGCAATCAGCATCCAGTGTTAGGGGTTGAATACAGACAAGATGAGCATTCACTCACTGATGATTACTTCTATAAGATGGGCCTCACCGTGCGTTACTTTATGCCTACAGGTAGCGTGGCACCGTTAGCGTTTTATTTTGCAGGAGATTTACTCAGTGATTATAGCGATCTTGAGCTGATTAGCGCGATTGCGACGATGGAGACCTTTCAAAAGATCTATCGACCTGAGATTTATAATGCCAATTCAAGAGCGGGGCAGGTGTATCAGCCAAGCCTTAAGTACCAAGACTATTCACTAACCCAAATCGTCTATGACCGCGCGGAGCGTAGCCAGATGGCAGTGACGCAGGGCAAGTTCACCGAAGATGACTTTATCAAACCGTATCAAACTATCCTTGATGAGTGGGCGGCAAGCTTTGTGCTGAACAATGATAGCGTGAAAAAACGCGCGGCTTAATAATTTAAATAACAAAAAATAGAGACAGTGAATATTATGACATTATTATTACCAACCTCAACCGCAGGCAGTTTGCCAAAACCCTCTTGGCTGGCCGAACCTGAGAAGATTTGGTCTCCTTGGGCGCTAGAAGGGGATCAGCTCATTGAAGCCAAACAGGATGCGCTACGTCTGACATTGCAGGAGCAAAGACACGCGGGCATAGATATCGTTAGCGATGGCGAGCAGACCCGTCAGCATTTTGTGACGACCTTTATTGAGCATCTCGACGGCGTGGATTTTGAGAATCGTAAAACGGTCAAAATTCGTGACCGCTATGAGGCGAGTGTGCCGACAGTGGTGGATGCGGTCAGCCGGCCCAAAGCCGTTTTCGTTGATGACGCCAAATTCCTGCGCGCGCAGACCGATCAGCCGATTAAATGGGCGCTACCTGGGCCCATGACCATGATCGATACGCTGTATGATAGCCATTATAAAAGCCGTGAAAAACTAGCTTGGGAGTTTGCCACCATTCTCAACGCCGAGGCGCGCGAATTAGAAGCGGCTGGCGTGGATATTATTCAGTTCGATGAGCCTGCTTTTAACGTGTTCTTTGATGATGTCAATGACTGGGGTATTGCGACGCTTGAGCGCGCTATCGAAGGCCTCAAGTGCGAGACGGCAGTACATATCTGCTACGGCTACGGTATCAAAGCCAATAATGACTGGAAGAAGACACTGGGTTCAGAGTGGCGTCAATACGAGCAAGCCTTTCCCAAATTGCAACAATCAAGCATCGATATTGTCTCGCTTGAGTGTCAAAACTCGCACGTACCGATAGATTTAATCGAGCTGATACGCGGTAAAAAGGTGATGGTCGGCGCTATCGATGTCGCCACCAATGATATCGAAACGCCCGAACAAGTCGCTGATACGCTACGTAAAGTCCTACAATTCGTCGACGCCGATAAGCTCTATCCGTCGACCAACTGCGGTATGGCCCCTTTGTCACGGCAAGTAGCGCGCGGTAAGCTTGCGGCGTTAAGCGCAGGCGCGGCCATCGTGCGTAATGAGCTAAGCGCTTAGCATTTCTTAACAAGTGCTAGCTTGTTTACCTGCATGCATGGCCTCAGTTACAAGTATAATTATATCCGTGTAGGCTGGGCTTTTAGTTCAGCTTTTATACATTACAAAGTTACAATGCTGGATTGAGCTGGATTGAGCTGGATTGAGCTGGATTGAGCTCGGTTAAAAAACTAGCCTACAGCTAAGCGCATTTGATAAAAAAGCGCTGATAAACTTGAGACTAAATTATGATTGAAGCCACTGACTTTAGAGATGCCATGTCTTTGCTCACAACTGCTGTGAATGTGGTCACGACCAAAGGCGAATCGGGCATTCATGGGTTTACGGCGTCTGCGGTGTGTAGCGTCACCGATACGCCGCCAACGCTGCTTGTTTGCATGAATCAGGCGGCGCGCTCGCATGCGCATTTTTCGGATAATAAAATATTGAGCGTCAATGTATTGGGCGCACAGCATGAGTCTATATCCAACGCCTTTGCTTCTAAATTGGGTTCAAGCGAGCGATTTGAATATGGTCAATGGACTGAGCTGGTCACAGGCGCACCTGTGCTAGAAGATGCGCTCGTGAGCTTCGATTGCGTGATTGACGACATTCAGCAAGTGGGCACGCATAGTATATTTATGTGCCAAGTTGTCGGTATCAAGTATGCTGAACCACAAGACGGGCAACACGAGAGTTTGGTTTATTTTAACCGTGCGTATTCTCGAGTTGGTCAAGTAGACATTACTTAAATTTGCGCGCAAACTCATCGTCAATCAGTGAGATTACCTTTCACTCGTTTAACTCATATAACTTATTCAATACAGAAGCAACTATCCCGTGGAACTTATTATCTTTTTAATTATCGGCGCGCTAGCAGGATTTGCGGCAGGGCTGTTTGGTGTGGGCGGTGGCACGATCATCGTACCGCTACTGTTTATCGTCTTTACGCAAATGGGTTATAGTCCTGACAACATCATGCATCTTGCGCTCGGCACGTCACTAGCCACTATTATCGTCACCTCAATCAGCTCACTGATGGCGCATAATAAAAAAGGCGCGGTGATGTGGCCGGTGTTCAAAAACTTAGCACCAGGGTTAGCGCTAGGCTGTTTCTTTGGCGCTGGGATAGCGGGACAAATCTCAGGGTTGTACTTGCAGCTGATCGTCGGGGTGTTTTTGCTATGGGTCGCCTATAAGATGTTTTTCGGGGTCAAAAAGAAGGTCGCTAGTCAGACTGATACTGTTAGCGGGCTTGAATATGCTCAGACTGAGTTACCGTCAAAACCTAAGCAACTCGCGGCAGGCGGCGTTATCGGTATCGCGTCTGCCATCTTTGGTATTGGTGGTGGCAGCTTAACCGTGCCTTATCTCACTCGCTATAATGTCGTCATGCAAAAAGCGGTGGGCACCTCAGCAGCGTGTGGCCTGCCGATTGCCATAGCTGGCGCGTTAGGGTTTATGTTCTTTGGCATGCAACAGCAGGTCGATGTGCCTAATACCATTGGCTTTGTGCATATTTATGCCTTTTTGGGCATCGCGAGCATGAGCTTTTTTACCGCTAAGCTTGGCGCTAAAGTTGCGCATATCTTATCACCAGAGCTTTTGAAAAAGTGTTTTTCGATATTGCTATTCGTAGTGGGGATTTATTTTCTTTATAAGGGTTTGGTTTGAGAGTCTTTATATTGATGTGTTTAAGATGCAAAATTAACAAACAGAATTATATTGAGTAATACCAAAAACCATACCTAACATAGCAGTCTGTTATAAGTAGTTCCAGTATGGCGGTCTATTTTAAGTGGTATTTTAATAGGTTTGAAGGCTGAAACAGCTGGTTTTCTTAGAGTATGGTCAAGTGCTCACGGCATCTGATTGCTGATGTAGTTAAAAGTGCTGATCATAATTAGTTATTTGCGTAAATATTAATGAATAAACTTAATTATATGTTTATACACCTAATATTTCCGCAAATATTAGGTGTATTTCTCGAATTATTTCCGCATTAGTGCATAATAAACATAAATTAAATACCACAAGGATTAACAAGGTGGCTAATGTAATAGGTATATATACAGGCAAAGATTTAGCCAAAATGCAATCAGAAGGTGGCTCAGCCTATTGGAAAGCAAGGACTGATCGTATTGATAAGGCCGAATATGTCGTTCTTATGAGAAACCATAGAGCACCATGGGCGGTAAAGGATGGCGTTAATCATGGTCAAGCATTCATGATTGGTAAGATCTCAGGTTGGACAGCTTCAAAGGAATACGAAGGAAGGAAGGTAATTCATATTAGTGAATATGCGCTATTACCAGACACTGCTAACTTTAAGAAAGCTTGGAGAAAACTGACAGATGGTCAAAGGTATCCTTTATCTTATATAACGACAGATGACTTACTAGAAAACATTGATCTTGATGTTGAGAGTCTTGAATGGTCTGTCTTTGAAGATAAATCAAAGTCGAAAGATGTAATCAGTGCTATTGATGAAATTTCAGGTGAGCAGGATGAAAATGCATTATCCGATATCATAGCTGAAGCAAAGCATATGGTTGCTTGTGTGGCTGGTATAGATGAGTCTAAAGTAAGTATTCAGATTAATTTCTAACAACCAATACCAACAATATAGAGCCGTAGAGTACATGGTTATGGATAATAATTCTGCTCATGCAATGCAAGTTGATATTGTGAATTCTAGTAATAGAGATATAACTATTGCGGCCTTATATCGACCAAATATGGAATATTTTCCACCATCTATTATTGGCTGCTTCGTTGTCAACGACTACTGGAATGAAAAAGCATTATCAGAGCTACAAGAGACGGTGGGTGCTGATTTCTTGGTGGGACTACAGACAAAAGAAAATAGCTCCAAGCACTTATTTGAACATATGGATATTGTGAAGACCACTATAAAATGTCAGCCTGACCAAGTGGATGATATTATTCAGCTATTAGATATCTATTCTTCACGCTATGTCATATGTTTAAATCTTTATGATATTAAAAGCTTATTTGAATGTAGTAAATCATTTAAGTTTATTCAAACCGGTACGATGGATAATTCTGAACCATGTTCAATACAGGCTGCGACACAAGAATTGGTGAGCCAGATTCCTAGTGCTGATCTTATAAAAGGTATATTCGTCAATCCAGAGAGCAACGAAAGCTTAGCGTTAGATGATTATGCTTATATATCTAACGCTGTAGAGTCAGCCTGTGACAGTTCAGATATATACTATAGCCAAAGCACTGTTGATGCACCTAGCCATTGTTGTTTAAGAGCCATATATGCTGAACCATAATTCAAAAAATAGCGGTGTCCAACTTGTTTAGTCTACCGTGCGTAGTACTTGCACTTGCTACCCTAATTTTTGTGAATGGTATAAGTTATCTTGTATAAGGAAATACTAATATGAAAACAGATGCAAAAATATCAAAGTGCGAGAAATATAGATACTCATTGGAGCGTATATGGGATGAAAATAAATCGCTAGTAGCTTTTATAGCTTTAAATCCATCAACAGCTGATGAGGTTAATAATGATAAGACTATTAAGCGATGTATAGATTTTGCGAAATCTTGGGGGGCAGGTGGGATGTACATGTTTAATGTGTTTGCTTATCGTGCTACAGACCCAACTGATATGAAGGCACAAGAAGATCCTATTGGCTCAGAAAACGATAAATTTTTAGCCAAGCTACCTAAGGTGGATAGAATTATTGTTTGTTGGGGTAATGACGGTCTTCACAGAGATAGGGCTAATCAAGTCAGAGAGATATTAAAAAATACGGAGCAAAATAAATTATACTGCTTAGATATAAATAAAAATGGTGAGCCTAAACACCCTTTGTACGTTCATGGTTCAACTAAGCCAACACTATACGAATATCCTCCAACAACTTTCATCTAACATGACATTTCCTGACATTCATCCCATAACAGTGCTTATGGGAAATAAAAATAATGATCCAAAAGCTCACTGCATGTACACAGCGAAGTACACTGTGACTATTTCAGCAAGTTAAAACCTTGATATCATTAGCCTACAGTCAAGGTTTTAAGTCCTCACTAGGGACTGGAACATTCAGAACTCTCCACCCAAGAAAATTCTTCCAAAACATTCATCCATTGCTCATCCAACTCTGCTTTTAAGAGCAAAGGCTCACCCGTAACAGGATGCCTAAGCGCTAAACTCTGAGCATGTAATAGCATACGCTCGCAACCATATTGACTACGAAAAAATCGATTATGCCGTCCATCACCGTGGCTCGTATCTCCTACGATATGATGAAAGACATGTCTCATATGACGACGTAACTGATGCTTACGACCCGTCTCAGGCGTTAAGCGCACGAGACTATAGCGAGTCGTATCATGCTTCTTTGATACCGCAAAAGGTAGCTCAATTTGTGCCAAACTCTGCCAATGGGTCACCGCCTCTTGCGAGGGTTTGTCTAAGTCCGCAAACTTATCAGCAATAGCATCAGGCTTAAAGCTCAAGGCATAATCAACCACTCCTTGCTCGGGCATAAACCCGCGCACTACCGCTAAATACTGCTTGGTAACCTTATGCTTAGTAAAAGCTTCGTTAAGGCTGCGTGCAACACTTGGGCTTTTGGCAAAGAGCAACACGCCTGATGTTGGCTTATCTAACCTATGCACTGGAAACACGTGACAACCTACGGCATCACGAGTGAGTTGCATAGCAAAGCGCGTCTCACCTTTATCCAGCCAACTGCGATGCACGAGTAAACCTGCTTCTTTATTTATCGCTACCATAAATTCATCTTCGTAGATGATTTCTATTGGCTTAGCATTGTCGGTGTCATTTTCTATATTCATGTGCTCTAGGCTTTTAATCTTAGAAGGGGTTGCCATAATAGTTTCCCTACTTCATATCGAATACTAAACAAGTGGTCGTGGCATGAGCGTAGAGTTTACCATCTGGCCCCACAATACGACCTTCAGCGGTCGCTGTCTGCCGACCGACGTGAATGATATTAGCCTCAGCACGTACTAATGGGATATCTTTGGTCAAGGCACGAATCATATTTACCTTGATCTCAAGTGTGGTATAGCCTTTGCCAGCAGGTAGGGTTGAGTGAATAGCGCAGGCCACAGCAGAGTCAAGAATAGTACAGAACCAACCGCCATGCACGCTGCCTAATGGATTGTAATGCTGCTCAGCGGGTCGGCCTTGAAAGATGGCATGACCATCCTTTATCTGAATAGGAATAAAATCAAGCGTTGCACCAATGGGGGCTGAGGGCAGGTCTCCTGCAAACATAGCATCAAAAACCGCTTGACCGCTTACGCTTGACATCTCTTTAGGCGATGCCACTCCTGCAGAACCTAACGTAGCTCGCACCTGTAACTCGTCAGCTTCCCAACTGGCAGTCATGTCGGTGTCTATTGTTGTATTACTCATGACATTATCCTTTTTATAATATTTATATTTAATTTGAGGGTTATGATAGCTCTAAAAGCTGGCTCATATACTATTCACCTAAACTATTTTGTAGGAATTAGAGACGGTTGCTTATAGTAGCGATTGTCTTATATTTGATACTAAATAAAATAGATACGTCGGATTATAGCGCAAGATTGAAATGAATTTTTCTTGCGTACTGTGCTACGCCGACAGATGCTGCAAAAAAACCATTTCAACCTCGCTGTATTGCTTTTATATTAAACTGACGATAGTAAGTCGATCTATTAGCAAATAAATAATACTCTATTTATAAGTTTAGCTCGTTTGTCCAACATAAGTGGTTTTAAGAAAATCTGTTTTAAGTAGACGGTAACTTTCTTTACAGGGCCGCTCGTAGGGTTCTGATAGGGTATACCTTATCTTAGTATATAGAGAAGCATAAATAATGAATAAGTCAGACTCTAAACGCGTGACTGTGTGGACGGTTATTAATTTACTCGTTTTCTTTGCTACTTTAGCCGTGAATTATCTAGGCGCGTCTGGATTTTTTAATGGTATGGGGCAGGCTGCGGTCTCAAGTAAATATCAAACGCTACTGACCCCGAATGGTTTTGCTTTCTCGATTTGGGGCGTTATTTATACGCTTGTTTTTACGACTCTCGTCACCCTTTTTATAAAAAGAAAAGATCCTGCCGTTGCTAAACTTATCGGACGCATATCTGGGCTATTCGTGCTTAGTAGCTTATTTAACATGGCATGGATTGTGGCTTTTTCTTATGAAAGAGTAGGGCTGTCAACCCTGTTTATAGTGGGTATATTAGTGTCGCTCATGGCTATCGTGCATAGACTTTATAACGCACGAGGGAAAGTTACCTTCACTTTAGCAGGGATAGCTTTTAGCCTTTACGCCTCGTGGGTGTTTGTCGCGACGATTTTGAATACGGCTATCCTAGCGGTTAAGCAAGACTGGCAGGGCTTTGGAATCTCATCTTCAGTTTGGACCATTATCGTCTTACTGGTCATAGTGGCTGTGGTTGTAGGCTATGTGCGGCACTATCGAAATGCCGTCTTTCCCATTGCCGTCGCTTGGGCATACTTTGGTATCTATAGCGCCTACATTAATGGGCTAGTGGCTCCCTCATTAGCAGTGGTCATTCAAATGGTTTTAGTACTTGGTATCGCTGTATTGATAGCGTTGGCAGTCTATACTTTTTATAAAAACCGCTATGCTATTTTTCCGCCTACTAGAGTGCGATAATTTTTAGTATTTTTATAATGTCTAATAAAAAATCCCCACTACTATCAAGACAGTAGTGGGGATTTTTTACGCTCATTTTTACGCTTTAAACCTATTCAACCGTAACGCTTTTTGCAAGATTTCTAGGCTGATCGACGTCCGTACCGCGCATGACGGCTACGTGATACGAGAGTAATTGTACCGGCACGCTATAGACGATCGGCGCAAGATCTTCGCAGACATCAGGCACATAGACCACATGCAAGCGATCCTCTGCGACCATTTTGCTCGACTCACCTGCGAATACAAACAGCTCACCGTGACGGGCGTGCACTTCTTGCATATTGGCTTTGAGCTTATCGAACATACTGTCCTTTGGTGCCAGTACGACAATAGGCATGTCCTTGTCAACGAGAGCAAGTGGCCCGTGTTTTAGCTCGCCTGCTGCATAACCTTCGGCATGAATGTAGGAGATCTCTTTTAGCTTAAGCGCGCCCTCAAGAGCGATTGGAAACTGTAGACCGCGACCTAGGAACAAGCAGCTTTTTTTATCCTCAAAGCTCTCACTCATGGTTTTGATTGCCGCATTGAGATGAAGGCTGGCGTACAGTTGCCCCGGTAGCTTATTAAGACTCTTAATCAAGGTCTTTAAACGCGAGTTATCGATACGCTGTTGAACCACACCAATTTTGAGCACTAGCAGCATTAAGGCGACAAGCTGCGTGGTAAAGGCTTTGGTGGAGGCGACGCCAATCTCAGGACCTGCGTGCGTCGGCAAAAAGATATCCGTCTCACGCACCAAGGATGACGTTGGTACATTACATAGCGCCAAGCTCACCAGTCCTGCTGGGCTTTGTTTTTGCGTATCGCGTAGTGCCGATAACGTATCAGCGGTCTCACCCGATTGTGAGATACAGATGATAAGTGAGTGATCAACGACGACGGGATTACGGTAGCGGAACTCGCTTGCGATCTCAACGGAGCAGGGCAGGCGGGTTAAGTTTTCAAACCAGTATTTGGCGACCATGCCCGCGTGATAGCTCGTACCACAAGCGATGACTTGAATATGACGGATGCCAGATAGCTTGTCACTATGACGCGCCAAAAAGTCATCACGCAAGCTTGTCGTGCTGCTATCTATCGCCATATCTAACGTGCGCGAGACTGCATCAGGCTGCTCGTAGATCTCTTTAAGCATGTAGTGTTTGAACTCGCCTTTATCCGCGTTGTGCTGGGCCGCATCGATCTCGTTGATAGAGCGCTCGACCTCCACGCCATCGGCGTAAACGGTAATGCTATCGCGCGTGATGCGTGCGATATCGCCTTCTTCTAAGTACATAAAGCGATTGGTTACTGGTAGCAAAGCCAGCTGATCTGAGGCAATAAAGTTCTCACCAATACCGACACCGATGACCAGCGGTGAGCCAAGACGTACGGTGATGAGCTCATCTGGGCTATCGACATGGACGATACCCAAGGCAAACGCGCCGTGCAGTTTAGGAATGACCGCACGTACCGCTTCTAATAGATCTTGCGTCTGTTTATACAGATCATGGATTAAATGAGCGACGACCTCAGTATCGGTCTGCGAGGTAAACTCGTAGCCTTTGGCAATCAAGTCTTCTTTGAGTTCGCTATAGTTCTCGACGATACCATTGTGGACGACGGCGATTTTGCCAGAGATATGCGGGTGAGCATTACGCTTGGCAGGCTCACCGTGGGTGGCCCAGCGCGTATGTGCGATGCCAATATGACCGTTCAAACCATCAGGATTTTGTGCAACAGCATCGACTAGCGCTTGCACTTTGCCCACTTGACGCTCGCGATGCAATTCACCATCACGAATCACTGTGAGACCCGCCGAGTCATAGCCACGGTACTCCAAACGTTTGAGACCTTCAATCAAGATACTGGCAATATTACGCTCAGCGACAGCGCCTACGATTCCGCACATAGCGATTCCTTTTTTAAAATGGTTATTTGTGAGATGACAGCTATTTATAAAGCGATTAGCAGTCAAACCGTTTATATGTATCAATTACGCTATAAGCCGCACAGTAATCTATTATCACTGTACGGCTTATCATTATTTGTTAACTAGCCATTACTTTTTGGTTTTTACTGGGCGCTCAAAGTCGTCCTTTTGGGTTTGTCTAGCACGGCCAAAGGCTAGAGCGTTGGCATCCACGTCTTTGGTAATGACTGACCCTGCCGCTACAGTCGCCGTGTCACCAATAGTCACTGGGGCGACTAAGCTAGAGTTTGAACCGATAAAGGCATTGTCTTTAATAATGGTTTGCGATTTGTTCGCGCCGTCATAGTTACAGGTGATGGTACCTGCGCCAATATTGGCACTCGTGCCGATAGTGGCATCGCCAATGTAGCTTAGATGATTGACCTTGCTGCCTTGACCGATGACTGACTTTTTGATTTCAACAAAATTACCAACTTTGCTATTATCAGCCAACACGGTATCAGGACGCAGATGCGCAAAAGGCCCAACATCGACGCCAGCGCCAATCTGGGCATGATCAATAACGCAGTATGGTTTGAGATGACAAGCATCGCCAATACTGGCGTTTTTGATCACGCAGCCGGCTTCTATATAGACGTTATCGCCTAAGACGCAATCGCCTTCAAATACCACGCCGACATCGACGAATACATCCTGTCCTGCGCTGAGGCTACCACGAATATCAACGCGCGCAGGGTCAGCAAACTGCACGCCTGCTTCTTGCAAATCAGCGATGAGCTTGCCTTGCCAAGAGCGCTCAAGACTGGCGAGCTGCTGACGATTATTCACGCCTTCGATCTCAAAGGCATGCTCGGGCTCAATAGCTGTAATAGTAATGCCATCAGCGACCGCCATTTTGACGATATCAGTAAGGTAGTACTCACCTTGGGCGTTGTCATTTGACAGCTTGGGCAAATATTTATGTAGCAGGGCATTATCAACACAATAGATACCGCTATTGATCTCAGTTATCTTTTGCTCAGCATCATTTGCGTCTTTTTGCTCGACGATAGCTTCTATGTTGCCTTCACTGTCACGTTTGATACGGCCCAAACCAAAAGGATTGTCTACGGTAAGGGTTAGCATCGAGATACCGTCAGTGTTAGCCGCTTGCAAGTTAGCTAAAGTGGCTGCACTCACAAGAGGAACGTCACCATAGAGAATAAGACTTTGACCCTCTTGTGGTAATTCATCAAGAGCGACTTTGACCGCATGTCCTGTGCCTAACTGCTCAGTTTGTGCAACCCACGTCAGTGACAGATGTGCATATTGACTATCCATTGCCGACTGGACTTGATCACCGCCAAACCCATAGACCACCACAGTATTATCTACCGTCAAATGATGACAAGTCTCAAGGACGTGACCCAGTAGCGGTTTGCTTGCCAAAGTCTGTAGTACCTTAGGCTTTGCTGACTGCATACGCGTGCCTTTGCCAGCTGCTAGGATAACCACAGATAAAGATGTTTTGATAGACGCTGACATTTCACGTACTCCACAAATGTAACAAAATATAATTTTGAATTATAACGTAAAAAAGCCTAGAAGTCATATCCAGATGGCAAGGTTTATGACTGATAGGCTTGATACTATTAAGAAAAATACAATGCTAGGTATAAAAGTAGACAGTTAGAGCATTAGCCCCGCCATAGCGATAAGCCAAACAAAAGCAGCCATTATGCCTGCGATAATGTCATCGAGCATAATACCTAAGCCACCTGCGACCTTTTTATCGGCCCAGCCAATAGGCGGCGGCTTAATGATGTCAAAAAACCGAAAAAATACAAAGGCGATAATAAGGGAGAAAATAGAAGTGGCCTCAAAAATGTCTTGCCAAAAGCTAGTAGTGGTCACGCCCAAATAAGAAAAGGGCAAAAGTGTAATCCACATGCCTGCCCACTCATCCCAGACGATGTGTGGGTCATCATGGACTTGCATAAGTACCGATGTGCGCCCGCATATCCAAATACCGATGATACTCGATAAGATAGTAATGATAAGAAAGGGAATAAAACCCAAACTCATCAAAGGAATGGCGACGATAAGGCCACCAACGGTGCCCCAAGTACCTGGTGCGCGGCGCGGCAAACCACTACCCAGACCGATACCAAGCCAATAGACGATGCGATCAAGTAGGCTTGCTGTAGCGGGCAGGCGCGGGCAGTCATTAGCTTTACTGATATCAGGCTTATGGTTGTCGGACGTATCGTTGGTCATGGGCTAACCTATAAAATGTTGGTAACCGCTTAAGTTGGGCAAGCTGGTAAAAGGCGCGGGGCTTGCTGTGGTCACAGGCTGACCTTTATAAAACAGCTTGGGATAAGGCTTACTAGCGCTGTTATTAGCGCTTGTATCTGGATCTATTAGTGCCAAAGCCGTCACCTCACCAATGCATGTGATCTGAGTATTGGTTTTATTATCAAAGGTGGCTGCAATATCAGCAGGCAAAGTAAAAGCCAGCTCATAATCATCACCACCTGTCAGCTGATATTGCAAGCGCTCTGCGAGATCTATACTAGATAGTGCTGAACTAGTAGGTAAGTCGTCAAGGTTAAGCTGTATCACAACGCCGCTTTGCTGACAGATATGTCCAAGGTCTTGATACAAACCATCTGAGATATCGATCATTGAGGTCGCACCAATCTGCGCGAGTGCTGTGCCCAAAGCGATACGCGGGGTTGGCATATGCAAACGATGTGCAAGCTGCGCTCCGATAGCCGTATCAGTATGATTTAGCGCGTAAGCGGCATCACCAATACTGCCAGATACATAGACCTTGTCACCGACCTGCGCCCCTGAGCGATAAATGGCAGGCGTACTTGCATTTAAGTAGCCTTGCGCACTGATGCTAAGTACCAAAGTCTCGCTACGCGTGGTATCACCGCCGATCAAAGTCACTCCAAATGACGTGCACGCGTGAAATAGACCTTTGGCAAAATCGCTTAGCCAAGTCTCATTTGCTAAGCGTTCTGGTAATGCCAGCGCCAGCAAGATACTGTGCGGAGTTGCGCCCATAGCCGCAATATCTGAGATATTAACGGCGACAGCTTTATAACCAATAGCAAAGGCTAGCTGATTAATCTCATCCCAGTCCGCGCTAAAGTGTCTGCCCTGAACTAAAGTATCAATACAGCTGACCAAGCGCGAGTCCGCTGGCAGTTTGATTACTGCAGCATCATCGCCGATACTTTTTTCGATACCGTTTGCGACGCCAGCCTCTATTTGCTCAGCGTCCTGCAATCCTAAAAATATCTGCTCGATCAGCTCAAACTCGTTCATGGTTAGTCTTTTACTTCAGAGCTACTATTATCAGAGCTAGGGTCTTTAGAGCTATCCTCTTTATTGTCATTGTCTTGTGATGGTTCAGAGGTTTTATCTGCATCGCTAAGCAAATTAGAGTTCTCTAAGCCGATATCTGCTGCATCGGTAGTTGCTAACAGTTTGTCTGTCTCTACCATACTGTCATCTTTTGGCGTTGTTGTCACCGCGTCATCGGCTACGGTAATAGGATTACTTTCGCTATCGATATTAGCTATAGTGTTGGCTGTGTCTTGCTCTGTATCTTGAGAGGTCGTGATTGGCTTGGTCGCCAGTTTTTTGCTGGCTTGTTTGGTTGCTGTGCCCGCGCTCGGTTTATTAGGACGAATGCGTTTAACACCTGTTTTATTCGCGCTGATACGCGGCTTGTTCGATGCGGTGGGCGCGTCGGTATAAGTCTCAGGTTGCACAGCGCTCTGGTCTTCATCTTGACTGGTCCTTGCTTGTTTGCTTGCCGCCTTTTGTGAGGTGCGTAGATTGGCTTTGCTGTCCGCTTGTACTTCAACGGCGCGTAATTGTATCGCCATTCTATCGAGTACGGCATTAATTAATTTGTGCGCGTCGGTTGCGCCAAAGTGATTGTTCAGCTTCATCGCCTCATCAAGCACCACTTTATACGGAATCTCTAAGCGGTGCTGTAACTCGTAAGCACCGATGAGCAAGATAGCGTGCTCAACAGTATCTAACTTCTCAATCCCGCGATCTAGCTGCTCAGCGATCAGCGCGTCCAAAGCGTCTATTTGCTCCGGAATATCGCGCATCATCTCGTGATAGTAGCCGATATGTACGGTATGCATAGCATTGGTCGCGCGCGTACGGGCAGCGATGTCATGCGGGGCATTGTCCTTCCAGCTACGCTTGTCTGTCGTATCAAAACGGCGGTCAGTGACCAGCCACTCATACAGACCCTGCATAGCAAAACGCCGCGCTTTACGCACGGCAGTATGACTGGTCTTATACGAGGATTCACTGACATCGAAATGTTGCTCATCGTCGCGGGCGGGCGTTTGAGTGATAGGATCAGTCTGTGCGTCATTCAGAGCGCGCTTGAGTTGGTCAGTCATAAGAGGTGAATACCTAAATGTTAAGATGTTAAATAGTGGTCGATTCGCAATTTGCCAATCTGTCGTCATGCTGTAGCGCTAAGACTTTAAACCTTAGCACTATTTAATGGTTATTACTTACCTGAACATACACTTTTATGTAGGGCTAAGGCCTCAGCCGATATGCCCTACAACAATAATGTATTAACGATTAAATTTAAGCGTCATCGCTATCATCGCGAGCATCATAGTCATCTTCAACATCTAATTGCGATAATACCGCTAGCATCTCAAGTACGACCATCGCCGCATCGCTGCCTTTGTTACCCGCTTTAGTACCCGCGCGCTCAATAGCTTGCTCAATACTGTCGGTGGTCAAAACGCCATTAGCAACAGGGATATTATAGTCAGTGGCAACGCCGCTTAAGCCTTTGGCAGATTCGCTGGCAACAAAATCAAAATGCGGCGTGCTACCACGAATGACTGCGCCCAAAGCGATAATCGCGTCAAAACGATCTGATTCAGCGGCTCGCTGGGCGACAAGCGGTAGCTCATAAGCGCCCGGTACGCGAACGACTGTGATATTGCTGCCCAAAACGCCATGACGAAGCAGGGCATCGATTGCGCCATCAACTAAAGACTCTACGATAAAAGCGTTAAAGCGACCGACGACGATACCGATACGAGCGTCTTTGTTTTGATGTAAATTGCCATCGATATGAGTGATGTTAGCGCGCTGCTGTTGTAAGTTTGACATAGAGGTATCCTTAGATTTATAACTATTAAAATGCAATTAAATAACGGGTTTTAACTATTGATTGACTATCCAATCAGTAAAAATATATAAGTGGCGCTATGATAGCATTTTTACGACTTTATTTGTGGATTAGCTGACTCTGGTAACCTTAATATAAACACCTTGTAACGCTCTACAAACGCATGGTTATTCCTTGCGCTGCCATGTAAGCTTTGGCCTCACCAACAGTGAATTCACCAAAGTGAAAAATACTGGCTGCAAGGACAGCATCGACGCCGCCTTGCAGTACGCCTTGGGCTAAATGCTCAAGGTTACCAACGCCGCCTGAGGCGATAACTGGAATGTTCACTTGATCGGTAATCTGCTTCATCAGTGCCAGATCATAGCCCTTTTTGGTGCCATCGCCATCCATTGAGGTGACGAGCAGCTCACCTGCACCCAGAGCTGCCATTTTGACTGCCCAAGCGACAGCGTCAATACCCGTCGGTTTGCGCCCGCCATGGGTAAATATCTCCCAGCGCGGCATAAGTATGCCGTTGACATCGATATCGGCGACGCGCTTGGCATCGATAGCAACGACGATGCATTGATTACCAAATTTCTGCGCTGCCTCCCCAACGAATTCTGGCGTAAACACCGCTGCTGAATTAATCGCCACTTTATCCGCGCCAGCATTGAGCAAATTGCGTATGTCGCTGATTTTGCGCACGCCGCCGCCAACGGTTAGCGGCACAAACACCGTCTCTGCCATACGCTCAACGGTATGATACGTGGTATCACGCGCGTCACTGGTCGCGGTAATGTCCAAAAAGGTAATCTCATCTGCGCCCTGTTCATTGTAGCGACGCGCCACTTCTACAGGGTCGCCTGCATCGATAATGTCGACGAATTGCACGCCTTTGACCACGCGCCCATTGTCCACATCCAAACAGGGAATAATACGTTTTGCTAGCATTTTATCTCACTCTTAATTACATTAAGTCAGTCAAAAACTTCATTGAAGCATTCTAACAAAATTGGAGCGCTTATATCGTGTTTAGTCGATACTGATATCATAATCTACTTTGTACAAATCAACAGTGACCACGCCGCTTACGCATGATGAGAGCGGGCACGCTGATCAGCTCAAAACCCTTCTTATTTATACAAAGGGTAGACGTTTCACGCTTGGTCATAAATTTTCGGTATAATGTCGCCTAAAATGCTCGCAACATTTACATGCCGCTATTAAAGAGAAGCTTATGTCCGTCTATACCCAGCTCACCGATGATCAATTTGCCGCCTTTTGCTCAAGCTTTGGGGTAGCGTTTGCCCGCGCCATTCCCATCACGCAAGGTATCAAAAACTCGAACTGGTTTATTCAGACCACAGATGACAGCGAGGGTGAATACTCTTATGTGTTTACCTTATTTGAAGAGCGCCCGCCTGCTGATATCGAAAAAATGGCAGTGATTTTGGGTCAATTGGACGGCACTTTACCCGTTGCTGCGCCACTACCTATTATCGAGATTGACGCCGCGCAAGCCGCTACTGATAAAAACAATGACAAGCGCTACGTCATCCATTATGAAGACAAAGCCATCACGGTCGTGCCCTGCTTGTCGGGGGCGCATCCCAAACAAACGACTACAGCGATGTGTTACGAGATCGGCGCGGCGCTGGCGATGCTGCATGAGACTTTGCAAGAATTGCAGCCCAGCGAAGACTATGGGGTAGCGCTATATCCATGGATCGATGTACGCGACCGTGAGATACAGTTTATGCCAAGTGACGAGGCCAAATTGATGAGTGATATTTGGCAGTCGTATGAAAAGCTATCGCTGGATAAATTACCCAAAGGCCTTTGTCATCTCGATATGTTCGCGGACAATACCTTGTGGGATTTGACCAAAGGTAAAGAGACACTTACAGGCTTATTGGACTTCACTGAAGTGAGCGTCGATCATTATGTGATGGATATTGCCATTACTATTAATGACTTTTGTACCACGTGGGGCGATGCTGAACAAGGCGAATCGGTAGATTTTGATCGTCATAAAATGACCGCATTCTTGCAAGGCTATGAGTCCAAGCGCGCACTTGATAGCGATGAGAAACGAGCCTTGCCAGTGATGCTGGCCAAAGCGGCGGTTATCTTTTGGCTACTACGTCTTAATGTCATTCATTACAACCGTACTGAAGGACGTAGTGGCGACAACATCATGGTCAAAAACCCTGATTTGATGAAACGCCTTGCCGCTTATCACTACTCGCACGTCGAAAAAGATCAAGATAGCGTCTTTGTCCTTGAGCATACACGGTTTGAAGAGGATGATACGGACAAAGATATCGCTGATTTTAAACTCATTGGCGTGTTCGCTAGCGAATCTCAAGCACAGGCGGCTATTGAGCAACTAAAGACGCAGCCAGGCTTTGAGGATTATCCCAATGGCTTCCATATTGATGAATATCCACTGGGTCAAATCAACTGGTCTTCAGGGTTTGTCATTTATTAAAATATTCAACACGCCCTAATACTAATTGAGTTCACTTGCCAATGATAAAAGCCTATACACTAAAGGTTAAGCGGTACTAATATTCATCTCAATTATGTTCATGTCATTTGCTCATTTGCATATGACCTTTTAGAGCCTGACCATTTAAAGTAAGGACACCTTTATGAGCGATCAAGTCGATAATTGGCATAAGCTGGCTCGTTTTGATACCAATATGCAAGGCGAATTAAACGCTAATTTGCTACGTAACAACGGCATTACCGTCTCGTTGCAGGCGCTAAGCGCGATTCCAGGGATGAACTCTGGCGTAGTGCTATGGGTACAAGATACCGATTTGGCGCAAGCTCAGCGCATCTTGGGCGGCGTCAGTAGTGCAACAGATGGCGAAGCACTCTTAGATCAAATGAGTGATGCCGAGCTGGGCATTGTACCAGATAGCCCAAAACCTTCATAGAACATAACCGAGCACAAAAATAGTCAAACACCAAGACAACTAAGCACCAAGACAATAAAGGCGGAAGCAGATACATGTGTCAACTTTTAGGAATGAACTGTAATACCCCAACCGATATCGGCTTTAGCTTTTCAGGCTTTCGTCGCCGCGGCGGTATGACTGACCATCATGAGGACGGTTTTGGTATTGCATTCTTTGAGCGTAGTGAGTGCATGCAAAATGGTAATGTATCCAACCTCTCAACAGGCCTGCGCTTATTCCATGACAACCGCCCAAGCCATTTATCGCCCGTTGCCGACCTAGTCAATAACTATCCGATCAAAGCGATGAATGTCATCGCTCATATCCGTAAAGCCACGCAAGGTCAAAATTGCTTAGCTAACACTCATCCGTTCGTGCGTGAAGTCTGGGGCGAGCAGTGGGTATTTGCGCACAACGGGCAGATGAATAGCGAATTTATAAAACGCTGCGAGCGCTTACAAGAAAACGGCAATGCCTCGCACTGTCAGCCTGTGGGTAACACGGATTCTGAAATGGCGTTTTGCTATTTGATTAACCGCCTCAAAAGCAGCTTTAAATCGCGTCCTGATAATGAGACGTTGTTTAACTTTTTGACGACGCAGTGCCGATATCTATCTGCTAACGGTCTGTTTAATTGCCTGATATCAAATGGCGAATGGCAACTGGCGTACGCGGGCAGTCTGCTATTTTATCTCACCCGCCAAGCGCCCTTTGGCAAGGCAGAACTCGCTGATGATGAGATATCGATTAACTTTGGTGATGTGACTGCTGACACCGATAAAACGACCATTTTAGTGACCGTACCGCTAACTAAAAATGAGAAATGGCAGCAAATAGCAGTCAATGAGTGCCTAATATTCCAAGAGGGTGACGTCGTCTATAAGAACAGCCCAAGCCAGCGTAAGTTTTTGACGGTTGAGGAGGGGATTGCCATTGCACGGGCAGTTGGGGCGAGTGTTTAGAGGTATAGCCCACAACACCTTTTAAACTTCTCCCCAGACCCGCAAATACAGGGCTGTTTTTGACTAACACTCATATCTACTGTCGGATCTAAAAAATACCAGCGCTCACTGTTATCTGCTCTGTTTTTCGCCTTCACAAAGGTAGAGCGCTCATGATGGGCTTGCAAGTCATCCATTTTATTAGCTTCATTATAATAAGCTTTAAACTCCACCTGTGCATGACGTTTACCCAGCTTTGGCGTGTGCTGAACGATTTCTAATCCCGCCCAAGGCGTCTCGCGTGCCCAGCTCTCAATTGACTTGATATCAAGTAGTGCTTGCTGCGCGGGCACAGTCGTCTTAACAATATATTCAGGTTTGATGAGCACAAAAGCGCTATAGCGAGTACGCATCAAACGTTCCGCAGTCTCAGCTTTACTGACACCTTTATGATACGGCTGACAACAGTCGCTATAAGCCAGTGGCGCTTCTACCCTAGCTACTAGATTTGTTTGGCAAGGACATAATGGCATACCGTACCCTTATAGCTCTTTATTTAGTTATCTTAACGCAAATAGTTCTCTATCATCGCAGGTAACATACCCACTCTAAGCTGCGCCCAAGGTTGAGGATCGCGCAATTGCTGCCAAAACTCGGTAAAGGGCGGCGCAAAATATATCAGTACGGCTATCAGAACATAGAGCAGCAAGTACCAGCCTTTATCTTTATGCGCATAAAACTTCATCGCTGTGCCCGATGAGCGCTTCATTGTCATACCCATTAGGTTGACGCTGTAGAGCTCATCTAAAGCGAGATGCACCAGCGCCCCGCCAAACAAAAACAGCCCAAAGAACCAACTAGCCGCTAACGCATTGCCAAGTACATAATAGCTCAAGCTCACTAGACCTAACCCTAATACTGCCATATAAGGCACCGAGTGAATAACGCCGCGGTGTACCGTCATTTTGGTAAAGATATTGAAAACAATGTAACGCATAAATCCATAACCTGCCAGCCATAGCGCTATGAGGGACAGTAAGCTCAGCTCGCTACGCCAATGCATCACCAGCCCAAAGGCGAATACAAAGGAAGCCATATTAAAGCCAAGCTTGATCGGTGTTGAGTTATCCGAGTCCAAATCAGGGAGCAGCCCGCCCATCGTGCCAAGCGCTACGCACATCAAAAACCCAGAATCATCAATGAGTCCAGCCTTATAGACCGTCAATGCTGTCAGCCCACTAATAGCAAAAGCGCCATTTAAGTGGGTATTAAAATTTGCCATATATTCTCGTTATCATTAGCGCTAAAGGGTGAGATTACCTAACTAAAAAGCGCTTTATGATACCATAGCCAAGCCAAATGCCTGCTAGAGATACTTGTCATGAGTCCCATTGATTTACCCGTTACCGTCCATTCGAACAATGCAATAAATGCTAAAAAATCACTTTTTGCTAACATCGACTGGCAAGCACCGTGGTTATGTCATTTAAGCCAACTCACTTATTTGAGCCAAACCATAGAGCAGCTAAGTGCTGCGCATAATAATAGTGCGACTTTTGATAATACCGAACACTTAGACGTTGTCGCTGGCGTTTTAAATATAGCTTTAATACAGCAAAGTGACGACTCACAAATACCGCAGCCGACTACGAAACCTGCGCTTGATCATGACAGGCATACCCTTAACTTTGTCTCGCAAAACGTGCTACCAGAGGGCGTAGGCTACGAGCAGTTTATCGGCTCAACAGGCAATATTCCGACTCGTGATAACTTGCATGATTTATTTAATGGTAGTATTTGGCTCACCTTTCCCAAGACCAAAGCTGTGCTCAATTATTATCATATGCTCGAGATAAGCAAGCGAAGCGATGAACAAGACAGCGACGAACAAGATAATCAAAGCAATCGCGGACGCGTGCGCGATACGATCACCGTGTTTGACGAAAATGGGGCGGTGTCAGTGACCTCGAACCCTAGCGTTGGCGAGGCCTTGATTAATTTTGATTGGCAAGGCTGTTTGATTGCGCCGCGTGCTAGTTGGGATAATCCAAAGCAGCCCCATGCTGATGCGCAAGCTGCGGTTTATATCTTTGGTCATGCGCTACTTGAACAGCTCATTACGCCGCGCAAACCCTTGTGCGCCCATAGTGTCATTATTAATGTCGATCAGAACTTCTTTGCCTTATCGATACCTGAGCGTATAGCGTTTTTGGACGACGCTCTTGCCGATTATATGGATAGGCTTTTGTCAAAAGAGGACGTCATCCCGCGCCATTTATCGCCGTTACCTATCTTAGGTGTGCCGCATTTTTGGGCGGATAACAGCGATACAAGTTTTTATGAGGATAAGTTTGTCTTTCGTAGTGGTCGCCATCGTCCAAAATAAAGACGTTTTATAAGTAGTATAGGACTAAGCTGTTATTTTGATTATCCTTTTGGTTACTATTCATCAACGACTTAGTGTTAACAACTGTGCTCTTATTTGCTATGGTAGAAGAGTACTAATGCTGACAGTTATAAGAGTAATTATAGGTGCTGTCAGCGCAGTAGAATCGCAGCACCCGCGATATTTTATGAGCAGTGATAATAATAAATTCATAACCTCTACCTAGTAGATAAGGAAGCTACCATGAGTGATATTTTTAATGTAAAAGACACCTTGAGCGTTGATGGCAAGGAGCATGCTTACTATAGTTTGCCCAAACTTGCTGAGACTTACGACAACATCGATACGCTACCGTTTTGTATGAAGGTCGTACTTGAAAACTTACTACGCAACGAGGACGATGGTCAGTCCGTTGGCAAAAACCACATCGAAGCGGTCGCTAACTGGGACGCAGGCGCAGAAGCGTCAAAAGAGATCGCCTTTATGCCAGCGCGCGTGGTATTGCAGGATTTCACAGGTGTACCATCAGTCGTTGATCTGGCGGCTATGCGTGATGCGGTCGTTGAGCTTGGCGGAAAAGCGGAGCAGATCAATCCCTTTATCCCAAGTGAGCTGGTCGTCGATCACTCGGTACAAGTCGATGCTTATGGTCGTGAAGACGCCCTTGATCTCAACGAAAAGATTGAATTTAAGCGTAACAATGAGCGCTATGAGTTTTTGCATTGGGGCAAAAATGCCTTTGAAAACTTCGTTGTTGTACCACCAGCGACCGGTATCGTGCATCAGGTCAACCTTGAGTACTTAGCGCGTGTCGTCATGGCAGCGGACGTCAATGGCGAGTTGACTGCGTATCCTGATACGGTATTTGGTACCGATAGTCATACGACGATGATCAATGGTATTGGCGTACTCGGTTGGGGCGTAGGCGGTATTGAAGCCGAAGCTGCGATGCTCGGTCAACCGTCATCTATGCTCATCCCGCAAGTAGTCGGTTTTGAGATGACAGGTAAGCTCAATGAGGGCGTAACGGCGACAGATTTAGTACTGCGTGTCGTTGAGATGTTACGCGCACACGGCGTTGTCGGTAAGTTCGTTGAATTTTATGGCGAAGGCTTACATCAGATGCCGCTTGCAGATCGTGCGACGATTGCTAACATGTCGCCTGAGTATGGTGCAACTTGTGGTATCTTCCCAATTGATCAAATGGCGATTGACTATCTACGTCTATCAGGCCGCAGCGATGATCAAATTGAGCTGGTCGAAAAGTATGCCAAAGCCCAAGGCATGTGGCACGATGCTGACACGCCAGCGGCGACTTATTCGAGCAACTTGCACTTAGATCTATCCTCGGTGCAGCCTGCACTAGCTGGTCCTAACTTGCCACAGCAGCGTATCAATCTATCTGATATGCATGAAAAATTTGGCGAGACATTAGCGAAAATGACTAAAGATCGCAAATCAGAAGTCGAGGGCAAAGTACGCTTTGATCAAGAAGGCGGTGAGCAAGAGCAAGCTGATAGACTCTATGCTAAGCCTAACGTCTACTCTGACGTCAATATCAATGATAAAAAGCACAAATTACGTGACGGTTCAGTGGTTATCGCTGCGATTACCTCTTGTACCAACACCTCAAACCCTGCGGTTATGATTGGTGCAGGCCTTGTGGCCAAAAAGGCTGCTGCTAAAGGCTTAAAAGCTAAGCCGTGGGTCAAGACCTCATTAGCGCCAGGCTCAAAAGTGGTCACAGACTATTTAGAGAAATCTAAATTAATGGAAGAGCTAGAGAAAACAGGCTTTTACTTAGTAGGTTATGGTTGTACCACTTGTATTGGTAACTCAGGGCCACTTTTAGAGGCAATCGAGGATGGCATTGAAGAAAATGATCTCGTTGCCGCTGCCGTACTCTCTGGTAACCGTAACTTTGAAGGTCGTATCCACTCACACGTAAAGGCAAGTTATCTAGCATCACCACCGCTAGTTGTTGCTTATGCGCTGGCAGGTACGGTTGATATCGATCTAACGACGCAGCCGTTAGGACAAGATCAGGAAGGCAACGATGTCTATCTAAAAGACATCTGGCCGACCTCTGATGAGATCAATGAGCTGATTGCCAATAACATCGATGCTGATATGTTCCGCAAAAACTACGGCGAAGTATTCGATGGTAGCAAAGCTTGGAACGCGATTAGCTCAGCCGATAGTCAGCTATATCCTTGGGATGAGGGTTCTACTTACATCAAAAACCCGCCGTTCTTTGATGGTATGACTATGGAGCCAGAAGGTATTCCTGATATCGAAGGCGCGCGCATCTTAGGTCTGTTCGGTGACTCTATTACTACCGATCATATCTCACCAGCCGGTAATATCGATCCTGACTCGCCAGCAGGCAAGTACTTGCAAGAGCGCGGCGTTATGGAAGCGGACTTCAACAGCTATGGCTCGCGCCGTGGTAATGATGCGGTCATGACTCGCGGTACCTTTGCCAATATCCGTATCAAAAACTCGATGATGGATGGCCGCGAGGGTGGCTATACTTACTACTTTAAAGACGACAAAGCGACACTTGCAGACGGCAAAGAGATGGCCATCTATGACGCCGCTATGAAGTATAAAGAAGATAAGCGTCCACTCGTTGTTCTTGGCGGCGCGGAGTATGGTTCAGGCTCTAGCCGTGACTGGGCTGCAAAGGGTACGATATTGCTGGGTGTAAAAGCCGTGTTAACCAGCTCGTTCGAGCGTATTCACCGCTCAAACCTAGTCGGCATGGGTGTATTGCCATTGACCTTTAAAGAGGGCGAGAACGCTGAGACCTTTAACCTTGACGGTTCAGAAGTGCTAAGCATTACTGGTCTGAACAATGGCGAGAGCAAAACTGCTCAAGTTACTGCAACTCGCGCTGATGGCTCAAACGAAACCTTTGAGGTAAACGTAGGCTTACAGACGCCAAAAGAGCGCGAATACGTGCGTCATGGCGGGGTATTGCATTATGTACTACGTCAGCTCGCTGCGGAGAGTAAAGACGCTGCGTAATGATTAATTAGAGCTATAATGATGAAAAGCCCAATCCCGCTTAGAGTAGGGGACTGGGCTTTTTATTATATGAGAAAAGAGAGAGCAAATATCTGAAGATCTATTTAATTAACTCATCTGAAATTCTCATTCCAGCTCTCATTAAATATTTTATTTAAGAACTTTTCTTTATCGATGTTACCGTCATTGTTCAAGCAGGTTTTATCGACGAAAAGGCAGTTCGTCCAGCTGATATTAGGCGATAATTTATTTATTTCGTTTACTATGTCAACTTCACTATCATCAGAGAAATCTCTAATAATCAGTTTTTGGGCCAGCTCTAAAATTCGACTCTTTGTTTTATATTCGTAAGAATTCGGATAATCAGAAATTTTATCAAACAATTTCTCGTATTTTACATTGCCATCATCATTTACATACTTATCACTCCAGAATATATAATCACTCCAGAAAGGGTCGGGAGACAGTTTACTTAGTTCAAGGCCTATTTCTATTTCTCTTGGCGTTGAGCATTTAGTGTTAAGTAGCTCTTCGAGTAACAAAATAAATTTTTGCTTAGTATCATCGTTCATTATTATTTTCTCTACTACGTATTCCAGTCATATTAACCCTTTGCAGTAAGCAATCTAACTCCCAAACCAACAAACACCACACCGCTTATTTTATTCAACACAGACTCAATCGCTGGGTTCTCTCGCAGTTTCTGACTAAATCGTGATGCCAGTAGCGCCAAACATACGCACCATATTAAACCTGTCAGCGCGAACGTCAGTCCCAATACCAAAAAAGATAGCGTGCTATGTGCGTAACTAGGATCGATAAACTGCGGAAAAAACGCGAGGAAGAACAACGCAACTTTTGGGTTAAAGGTATTGGTCAGCACGCCTTGTTTGTATATTTGAGCGTAGTCCAAAGACTTAGCTTGAGCGTTGCTTTTATTATTAGGTAAATTGTCTGCTATAACGGCACTAGATTTGCTCATCAGCATCTTAAAGCCTAAGTAGCACAGATAACTAGCACCGATATATTTAACGATAGTAAAGGCAAGTGGCGACTTGGCTAAAATGATTGATAATCCGAGTGCTGCCAATACGGTATGTACTAAGATACCTGAAACGATACCGAGCACAGAATATAGCCCCGCTTTTTTACCCTGAGAGACGCTGCGAGTAATGATGTACATCGTATCAATACCAGGGGTCACATTGAGCAAAATGGCTGCTAAGACAAATCCCAAATAGTTATCTATACCAAACATCGCTTGTATCCTCGTTGATAGCGCTTTTGTTGTTTTAGTAAAGAGCCACATTATAAAGCGGTAGATAGCTTTGAGCGACCTATCAGTCTAAGCTCATTGTAGAGATTATCCAATGACGAATTCTGTACTTACTTGCTCTTATCAAAAATAGACTACAGACACACAAATAAACCCCTTTTAAAAGCAGCAACGCGGTATCATCACGATATTTTTAAGCGCTTAGCCTGCGATAGTTGATTATTGACTGATGGCTGAGCAAGTCACTATTAAATTGAGCCAACTATGAGCAGACGCGACCTTATTATCTTTATCAGCTTGTCCTTTATGTGGTCGTTATCCTTTATTTTTTATAGAGTAGGCGTGCCTGAGTTTGGCTCGATGTCATTTGCCAGCTTGCGGGTTATATTTGCAGGTCTCACTATGCTGGCCTTTTTGGCCTTTAACCCCACTCATCTAAAGATAGTGGGTAAGCATTGGAAGCTGCTCACAGTAGTCGGTCTGGTTTCAACCTCTATCCCCTTTGTACTATTCTCTTATGCTGCGCAGTCAGTGAACGCTGGCGTGCTTGCAGTACTCAACGCTTCTGTGCCGATGATGAGCGGTTTTATCGCCAGTACATTCTTTAATGATAAGCTCTCAAAAAAGCAGACGCTGGGCTTGATGATTGGCATTATAGGCGTTGTAATCTTGATGAGTGAAAGCTTGTTTGGCGGGGCAGCTTCAGATTTGGGCTCAAGTTTAGTACCCATGGGTTATGCTTTGCTTGGCTGCGTGGGCTATGCTATTGGCGCGAACGTGACCAAGAACTATCTACATGACACCTCACCTGTCGCCATTACTATTGGTGCGATGCTGATTGCAAGTGTCGTCATGCTGCCTGTCGCTATCTACGAGTTTCCTTATGGACAGAGTATCAGTCTAAAAGCTTGGGTCTCGGTGGTTTGTATTGGCGTATTCTCAACGGCGATTGCTTTTATCTTTATCAATGAGCTGATCAAGAGCATTGGCCCTATGCGAGCGACAAGTATCACCTTAGTTATTCCCATATTTGCGATTATCTTTGGTTATATTTTATTAGGTGAGGCTTTGGATACCGCTGCTATTGTCGGTTCAGCGGTGATACTGGTAGGGACTTATTTATCCTTAAATTTGTCGCTAAAGAGTTTTACTGGGTCTGATTAATTGTTCAATGGATGACAAACCCTAATAAAACTGAGCACAAAAAAAGCCTAATCGTTAAGACTAGGCTTTTTTAATGATTAGTTTTTGAGGTGATGGATTAACGAACATTATCACCATAAGTAACGATTGGACGATCTAAGCGATGTTTAGTAGCGGCGCTTTTGGCACCAGCAATAGCGGCGACAAAAGTGAGTAGCGCACTGATTAACCAGAATAGACCACTGTACAAGGCTGCTTTACGAGCCACATCTTCAGCTTGTTGCAAGTTTTGATCAACAGTCTGCTGTGCTTGAGCAATATACTGCTCCGTCTTCATTTTGTACTCATTGAATGATTGCGTGACTTCATTACGTACTTCAAGCGCTTGAGCTTCAGTGAGGCCTTCAGCTTGCAGGCGATTGATAAGCTCATCACTCTTTAAGGTTTGTTCAATAGATGCCATACGCTGCTTAGCATAGTCATCAATATTGCGCCACGTATCGACACTCGTGAAGTCCATATCGGCTACATCGCCTTGAGTCTCATTGATCATTTGCTCAACGACATTGGTGGTTGCTGCGATTTGTTCTTCATTTAAACCTTGTGTATTTTTAGCGACTAGAGCATTCAAGTCTTCTTTACTAATATTACCTGAGACCGTTTGATACGCTTGCTGCGCACGTTGTTGCAGCTGCTCAATAGTGCTATCTGGCGCGGCAACGGCTGCCGTACCGACCGCCGAGGTTCCTGCTGCTGCAACGCCGCCTGCTGTCTTGGCTACGGTGCTGACCGTGCCGCCAATAGCGTTACCAGCAGATGCCAAGATACCAGTGGCACTACTTAGCGTAAAAAACGTTGTAAACAAGATGATAAGTGCTGCAGTTAGCATACCTGTTAGACTGGCGTCCTTTGGATCAACATCAGTACCGTCACCAAATAGTGCTTCTGGTGCTGAGAATTTGATGGCAAAGTAACCTGCGATAAAGGCGCTGACTAAAGCAGTAATAGCGGCATATATACCGCCTGCGATACTTGTACCCTTTAAGTCAAAAGGGAGAAAAGAGCTGAGGACGAGCGCTAGGGCAATCATTGCCATAACGACAATCAATCCCATAACGAGACCAGCTAGAACGCCGCGCCACGATGGACGACGCTGAGATGAGTAAGTAGGGGTCATAATCATTCCTTTTAAGGATTACATATCAATTGTTATAGGCTAAATACTTCACTAATATTTGTGATATAAAGGTTACACGGCACAAAGTTTAGTGAATATATGGCAAGCTTAGTCAAATGCATTTGATATTAGTAATACTATTAGGTAGAGAATAACAAGCATCTTGTATACAAGTGTTAACCTATGTCATTAAAACCTGTAAATGTAAAATCATGTAAAGTTTAAAAGCTAGGTTGTTGATAGAAAAGACTATTTGTAGGATATGGTGGACGCTTGAGCAAAGGCTTATTGTGCTAGAATAAATAAGGATCTAAAGTGCAGACGACAAAAAGCCCAGTCACAAAATCGTGGCTGGGCTTTTAGTTGTGCTTACTAGTCTTATCTCATGCAAAGCAAAAGAGCTAATAATTGACACCAAATAGTGGCGTCCCCAGGGGGATTCGAACCCCCGTTACCGCCGTGAAAGGGCGGTGTCCTAGGCCTCTAGACGATGGGGACGCATAGAGTGTTGTATTTAATGCAATTAAGCATCGATACAACGGTCAATCACAATATCAGAGAACTTATTACAGATAACATAAAAAGTCTTGCCTAGGTGCTGATACTGCCTCTTAACTGTTTCATCTAAGATAAAAGAATCTAACGATAAAAATATGGTGGAGCTAAACGGAGTCGAACCGTTGACCCCTTGCATGCCATGCAAGTGCTCTACCAACTGAGCTATAGCCCCTCGTTAAGAGTGAGCGTATTTTAGGGAATAGCTAGGAGGTTGTCAATAGGTAATTTGGGGAATCGTGATAAATAGTCTGGCATGAGCGTTATTAGTAGGGTGCGCCTCGCGCACCGATTATTACTTTTAGCAATAACTATAATTCGCAGTTCAACATACGCTACTTTCACAATGTTAATTGATTGTGGGAAATCCTATTTAAAGGATTTCCTTTGCAAGCCTAAAAGTGACAGGCAGCTTTTTAACGGTTCTCATCAGCCAACAAATCAGGCAAATCTGCTGCTGTTTTCTCTAACTTCTTTAGCTTTTTCTTACCCAAACCACCAAGCACATCGATGGCGTGACGCAAGCGGGTCATCGTCATGTCCGCACCGATAATCCACATGGAGTTCATCACTGGCGTGGATGAGGAGCTGCCTGCAATAGCGATAAAGAACGGCGCAATAAAATCGCGCATCTTGATATCTAGCGCGGCTGCCATGCCTTTAACAATGGCATAAATGTTGTCTTCCGACCATTCTGGCAGTGCTTCTAATTGCCATAATGTCAGCTGCAAGATTTCCATAATTTGCTCAGGGGTAAGCGTTTTGTGCACAAAATCCTCGCTAGTGATTTCAGGTAAGTTTTGAAAGTAAAAACCGCCCCAATTAACTGCGTCAGAGAGTAGCTCAATACGAGGTTGTATTGCGGCTGCCATCGCCGTCAGCTTATCACTATTATTGGCCCAGTCGAGGATTTTATTCTTTAATTCTTCAGGCGTCAGTGCGCGTAGCCACTCACTATTGAGCCAATACAGCTTTTCGATATCAAAGATAGGCCCGCCCAAAGACACGCGCTGAATATCGAAACTGGCTATCATTTCATCAAGAGTGAATTTTTCTTCGTCGTTTGGCATAGAGTAGCCCATACGCCCTAGATAATTGAGCAGCGCCTCAGGGAGCACACCTGCATCACGATAGTAGGTGATGGAGGTTGGATTTTTGCGTTTTGATAGCTTGGATTTGTCAGGGTTGCGCAGTAGCGGCATATGGCACAGAACGGGCATCTCCCAGCCGAAGTACTCATATAACAATTGATGCTTGGGCGCGGAATTGAGCCATTCCTCACCGCGCATGACGTGCGTGATCTCCATCAAATGGTCATCAACGACATTAGCGAGATGGTACGTTGGCAGGCCGTCAGTTTTGAGCAGCACTTGCATATCGACTTGTTCCCACGGGATCTCAACCGTACCGCGTAGCATATCCTCAACCTTGCACACACCATCTTTAGGTACACGCATACGAATGACGAAAGGTTTGCCATCAGCGACCATTTTATCGGATTCAGTACGCGGCAAATCAGCATAGCGACCGTCATAACGCGGCGTCTCACCGCGCGCCATTTGCTCCGCGCGCATGGCGTCTAATTCCTCAGGGGTACAAAAACAGCGAAAGGCATGATCTGAGTCTAGTAGTTTTTGGGCATGATCTTTATAGATATCCGCGCGCTCGCTTTGACGATAAGGCGCACGGGGCCCGCCAACATCAGGACCCTCTGCCCAATCTAGACCCACCCAACGTAGCGCGTCCAAAATCATCTGCTCGGAGGCTTTAGTTGAGCGCACTTGATCGGTGTCCTCAATACGCAAAATAAATTCACCACCGTTTGCCTTGGCAAAAGCCAGATTAAACAGGGCGATATAAGCGGTGCCAACATGCGGAAATCCAGTAGGCGACGGGGCGATACGGGTACGAACAGGGCGCTTGATGGAGCTACTAGTCTGGGTCATAAGGGTCTCGGGATGTTGTTGCTAGTTAAAAAGTTGCCAGCTAAAAAATAGTCAATTAAAGAGTAGAAATAGCGTAAAATATAGCGCTAGTATAACAGAGCGTTTCGATATTTTTAACGAAAAGCCCCTCTAGCGCTTGACTCACCGTGTATCCTTGCGATAATAACGCAAGTTGTCTGATAACTTGTTTATTTTTATACTATTACTGGCCGCCTAGGTCGTCATTTACTGAGTGATTTGTGTCCTTATTAGATTCTAAGCCTAACGCCAATCTTGATACTGTATCAAGTGCTACGCAAACGCCAGAGCGTGATGAGCCTGTATTTGTGCATGACGCGGTATTATTAAACGAAGCGGTTGCTGCAGTGCTGGGCGTCAAATCCTTACCAAAAGCAGCTCGTTTGCAAGCGGACGGTATTTATGTTGATGCAACTTTTGGGCGCGGCGGTCATAGCCGTTTGCTGCTCTCACACTTAGCTGACGATGCCAAGCTTATCGTCTTTGATAAAGACCCGACCGCGATTGCAGTCGCTCACGAATTGGCGGCGACAGACAGCCGCGTACAGGTTATTCATGATAGCTTTGCTACTTTGACGGGCAGCTTAAATGCTTTGGGTATCGCTAAAGTAGACGGACTTATGGCAGATCTGGGGATATCCTCGCCGCAGATCGATGATGGCACGCGCGGCTTTAGTTTTATGCGTGATGGCGTGGTCGATATGCGCATGGACACAACTCGCGGGCAGTCTGTTGGACAGTGGCTTGAGCAGGTCGATGATGAGACCCTTGCTAACGTACTCTATGAGTTCGGTGAAGAGCGTCATAGCCGCCGTATTGCCCGCGCCATCAAACAAATGGACAGTTATGAGTCGACACTTGAGTTGGCTGAAGTGATAAAAGTGGCGCACCCAAACTGGCAGCGCGGCAAGCATCCAGCGACCCAAAGCTTTCAGGCGATGCGTATCTTTATCAACAATGAGCTTGGCGATGTCGATAGCTTTTTGGCGCAAAGTATTGAGATGTTAAAAACAGGCGGGCAGCTTGCGGTGATTAGCTTTCACTCGTTAGAGGATCGCCGTATCAAGCAGTTTTTGCAGCGTCATAGTAAGGGTCAGTATCCAGAGGATGAAAACCTACCCATGCCGCCTAAACGCCCGCGGTACTTTAGTAAGCCCAGACGCATTGGACCTAGCAAGACTGAGATCGCTGATAATCCGCGCGCGCGTAGTGCGTGGCTACGCGCCGCGACTCGTAGTGACGTGATAGTTAGTACGAACTAACAGCCACTGCAAACTAACTGCACAAAAGCTTGATTTAACGATGCCAAGGCATGAATAGCTACGCGCCTGTTAAGAACCTGTAAATATTCTCTGTTAAGCTGCTTCACTTTTAGCAGTATTCTTTTTTATTTTTATTTTGAGAGCGTCATGGCACCTTCTGGCAAACCGACCAAGCAGCAGCATACTTCTACAGCTCATACAGATGTCGGTGAACTGTTTGCCAAACGTTTTAATGTGGTTAGTATTTATGTGGTGATACTGCTCTTATTAGCGGGCGCTATCATCTGGAGTGGTATCAAAACTGCCCAAAACGTGCAGCAATATCATCAGGACTACAAAACCTTGCAAGACATGAAAAAACAAGAGCGCAAATTGCAAATTGAGCACCAGCGTTTATTGATTGAGCAGCAAACCTTTAGCGCTACCCCGCAAATTGCCAGCCGCGCGGTTGCAGAGCTAGGTATGTACTCGCCTACGCTCAAAGACAAGCTCATCATTCAGCCAGGTGTTGCCGCTGTATTATCGAGTGCCGCGCCAAATCCGCAGAAACCCTTAGCTGAGAAAAACACTGTAGCTGAGCAAGAGTCCTTGAGCGATACGCTACTAGAGAACGCGCCACAGGCGAGCACAGACGTATCGGAGGCGGCGCTATGAGTACTAAAAAACCTGACTCCAAAGCTAACAAGAATAAAAAACCTGCTAGCGGTAAGGTTATCAAACCCCTTCGCCGTGCTAGTACCGCCAAATCAGGTAGTGTTAATACTCGCAAAGCAAAATTATTTGGTCGCCTAAAAAAGAATGAGAGCGAGGGCGCTTACACCAGCGTCAAAAACCGTAAAAAACTTGCTTTTAATAAAGCCTCAGGCGCGTCCACTCGCGGCGGCTTTGAGGATGACAAAGACCGGTTTCGCATGATTTGGGGCATTGCCTTTGTTATCTTAATACTTTTAATCGCACGCGCCTACTATGTGCAAGTCATCAACGCACAGTTCTATCAAGCCAAAGGCGATGAGCTGATCACCAGCACTCGCACGCAAAAGTCTTACCGCGGTATGATTACTGATCGTAATGACTTACCGCTCGCCGTTAGTGCGCCACTTGCGACAGTCTCTTTTAGCCCGCATGATTATGCGCGCGAATACTACGAGATCAAGCGCATTATTCTGACCAATCCAAACAGCCCGCAACTACGTGCACGGATGGAGCAGCGCCTAAAAGACATGGATTTAACTATTTTGGCTGCTGCTGCCAATATTCCTGTTACTGAATTACAAAAAGTGACGGCTATTGATGACAGTATTGACGTCACTGATCCTGATGCGGTGAAAGCGGCGCTACCCTCTGGTGCAGGCTCACACTATCTACCGCTACTGAACAAAGTCACCCCTGAGATTGCACAAAGTGTGAGCTCACTTGACTTTACTGCGGTATACGAAAAGAACTTCTTTCAGCGCTATTATCCCCAGCCCCAGCCCAACTCGCAGCTACTTGGCTTTATGGGTCAAAACTCCGCTGATCCTGAGGGCGGCTATGAGGGACGTGCGGGTATCGAGCGCCAGTATGAGACGATGCTCGCTGGTGATGATGGCAAAGTCTTAGTGCTAAAAGACGCCAAACAAAACAGTTTAAAAGAGATCAAGCAGCTTGAACCTGAGATTGCAGGTAAAGATGTGGCATTGACGATAGATTCGCGCTTGCAGTATTTATTATATAAAGAGCTAGAAAAGGCAGGACGCTTGCAGCGCGCGCGTTGGTCGACGGGTATGGTCGTTGATGTCCAGACAGGCGAGGTGCTTGCGCTCTCAACATGGCCCTCATTTAACTCCAATGATCTCAACGAGATGACTGGTGAAAACCAGCGTAACCGTGCGGTGCTTGATGTCTTTGAGCCAGGCTCGGTGATGAAGCCGTTTACCGTTGCTGCCGCTCTAGACTCAGGCAAGTACACCGCTAATTCTCTAATCGATACCAATCCTGGTTCCATTCGGGTGCGCGGCTATACCATTCGCGATCATAACAATTTGGGTATGATCAATATGGCAACGCTACTTCAAAAATCGAGCAACGTCGCCTCAACCAAGATTGCTTTATCCTTGCCGCCTGATGCCATTACCAATATGCAAAGACAGTTCGGCTTTGGGACCAAAACGCCCCTGCAGTTCCCAGGTGAGGGTAGTGGCCTTGTCGTTACGCCAAAAGAAAAAGAAACGGCAAGACGAGCCACGGTCAGTTATGGCTATGGTCTACAAGTGACGCTCGCGCAAGTGGCACAGGCTTATGCAGCGCTAGCGGCAGGCGGGGTTATGCATCCGCTTACCTTGATCAAAGATAACGAAGCAACGCCAAGTAAGCGCATTATGGAACACGAGCAAGCGATGGCTATTGTAAAAATGCTTGAGTCCGTAACTGAGGCTGGTGGTACGGCAAAAGCGGCAGCGATTGATGGCTACCGCGTCGCTGGCAAGACAGGAACCTCGCGCCGGATCAATCCTGATGGTGGCTACTATACGGATCAATACCGTAACGTATTCGCTGGTATGGCGCCTGCCTCTAATCCGAGACTGGTCGGTGTTATGCTAATCGAAGACCCGCGCGGTCAGATTTACGCCGGTTTGACGGTAGCGCCTGTTTTTCATAATGTGATGAAAGAGGCACTACGCTTGTATAATGTGCCTCTTGATAAACCTTTGCAGACCACAGAACCCTAAACAAAAATAAAACCCTGTGTTGTCTCTCATTTTCTTTAGGAGTTGTCCATGACTGAGTCAAATTATAACCTTGTTACTTTGCAGCAGTTGATGGACGGTTCTCAAAGCGGTGATAAGGATCAAGGTAGGTTACGTCAACACCTGCTAGATATGCTAGTACAAGACCAATCAGTCGCTGATATCGCATTCCACCAGTTTCAATTAGACAGCCGGCAAGTGGGTGCGCAGGATGTCTTTGTCCTGCTAAAAAGCCAAATACCGAACTGCCAAAAAAGCCGTCACTACATCGAACAAGCCGCGCAAAATGCAGCCTTCATCTTATCTGAGATTGACCCGCAAGCTTTGTTTGCTACTGCTCATGTTCCGCCGCACCGTCATATCCAACTCGGTAACCACCAAGATACTGACTTGGCTTTATCAGATCTGCCTTGTCCTGTTCTTTATGTGCCTGATATTCGGGATTTTTTGGGTGATTTGGTTCAGAGCCGTATGCAATATCAGCAGCCTATCGCTTTGCCTACAGTAGTCGCGGTGACGGGCACCAATGGCAAAACGACGATTAGTCAACTGGTCGCGCAGCTTGCGCAATTGGTCGGTATGAGTAGTGCGGTGATGGGTACGGCAGGCAATGGACGCTTGGGCGCACTGGTACAAGCGAGTCATACCACAGGCGACGCGCTGGCGGTGCAGCAATTTTTATATAAAATGGGTCAAGAGCAAGCGCAGATATTGGCACTTGAGGCCAGCTCGCATGGACTTGATCAGCAGCGTTTGCAAGGCATACCTGTGAGCGTTGCTATCTATACCAATCTCTCTCGCGATCATCTAGATTATCATGCTGATATGAGCGAGTATGCGCAGGCAAAAGCAAGATTGTTTGACAAAGCACACTTTCCAGCGCTGACTCATGCCATTATCAACAGCGATGATGAGCATGCGCAAATTATGATAGATACAGCGCAAGCGAGTGATCTTATTGTATGGACGTATAGCTTGCAGCCTGAAAAGTCAGCAACTTTTATGGCAACTCGCATTGAGCCTAGCCTTGAGGGTGTACAAATTGCCTTGCATAGCGAGTTTGGGGATATTACTATTATCAGCCCATTACTAGGGCTTTTTAATGTGGCCAATTTGCTTGCCGCTATTGCTGCCGCTGTCGCTTTAGGTGTGGATATCGAGCGTGTAGCTAGCGTCGTACCTAAGTTGCAAGGCGCTATCGGACGTATGCAGCGCGTACCGTCGACTGATGGCTGCTTTATCGTGGATTATGCGCATACTCCTGATGCGCTCAGCCAAGTGCTCGCTAGCCTAAGAACGCATTGCGACGGGCAGCTATGGGCAGTGTTTGGCTGCGGCGGTGACCGAGATGCTGGCAAGCGACCACTGATGGCGCAAGCAGGACTATCAGGTGCTGATAAAGTAATATTGACCGCTGACAATCCGCGCACCGAAGACCCGAGTGTCATATTGCAAGATATGCAATCAGGTATGACAGATGAGCAATACAAGCGCACGCACATAGAGCCTGCACGCCAGCGTGCTATTGACTATGCAGTGACCCACGCCAAGGCTGATGACATTGTGGTTATCGCAGGCAAAGGTCACGAAACGTACCAAGAGATTAATCATGTGCGCCATGATTTTGATGACAGTGTTGTTTTAGCGCAAGCCCTCAAAAAAGCGCAACGTCTCTGATTTTATAACCTTTTGATACGATAACTACTATTACGACAACCATTAGTAAGATAATGAAAGCCCTACAAGGTAACCCCTATGACAGCTGACAACGATAATACCCTTCAGTCGCAAGGACTCTACGTCTGGCAAGCGGACAATCTGCTCGCTGCTACCAATGCACTCGATGGTCATTGGCAGCTACCAGACTCTGATCAAGCAGATCAAACCCAAAGCCCTCAACTGACAAGTAATCGTATCGCTACCGATACGCGTACAATAAAGACGGGTGATATCTTTTTGGCGCTCAGCGGTGACAACTTTGATGGTCATGATTATATCAATCTAGCGGCCACTCAAGGCGCTGTCGCTGCTATCGTCTCACGTCCGATCTCAACCAGTATCCCGCAATTAGTCGTCACTGATACGCGCCTGACACTTGGGCATCTGGCCGCTCATCGTCGTCAGCAGCATACTGATTTAACGGTAATTGCTATTACAGGCTCTAGCGGCAAGACCACTTGTAAAGAGATGCTTGGTAGCATTTTTGGGCGCTTAGCGCCAACGCTGATCACGCGTGGCAACTTAAATAATGATTTGGGCGTACCCATGATGCTCCTTGAGCTGTCCGATCATCATCGTTATGCCATCATGGAGCTTGGCGCGAATCACATTGGCGAGATCGCTTATACCACCGAGATTGTCCGTCCTGATGTGGCTTGTATCTTAAATATCGGCACTGCGCATTTAGGCGAGTTTGGTAGCCGCGAGGGTATCTGTCAGACCAAAGCTGAGATTTATCACACTTTAAATGATACTCAGTTTGCCATTGTTCCAGACAAAGACGATTTTACCAACCAACTGCGCCGTATCGCTGAGACGTATACCTCCAATGTTATCGGTTTTGGTAATACTGATGTCAGCGCCAGTCACCTAGACGTCGAGCCTGAGCGCAGTGAGTTTAAATTGCATATCGGTACGCAGGTGCAGGATATCAATTTGCCATTAGCAGGCGAGCACAATGTCAAAAATGCCCTAGCTGCCGCCGCATGCGCTTATGCTTTAAACATTCCTATTGAAGACATCGTGACAGGCCTCGAAAATTCGCGCCCTGCTAAGGGTCGCCTTGATAGTCAAATGCTCGGCAACCACCGCTTGATCGATGACACTTATAATGCAAATCCGCATTCAGTACGTGCAGGTGCTAAGGTGCTCGCCGCGCAAACAGGGACGCAAATCATGGTGCTAGGCGATATCGGTGAGCTTGGCGATGCGGCGGTAAGTGAGCATCAAAGCCTTGGACGCACGATTGCCGCGACAGGTATCGATGTGCTGCTCTGCGTTGGTGAATACGCCCGCTATACTGTCGCTGGTGCCAAAGAAGTGAGTGATATCAATGCCCATGCTTTTGATGACAAAGACAGTCTGCTTAAGTATTTGCAATCGTTTTTACAAGCGCAGCAAGCACAGCCGTGTACCGTTTTATTCAAAGGGTCGCGCTTTATGGCGATGGAAACCCTTATCAATGCGCTAGTCGAGGAGTAGGCGGTGTTAGTTTGGTTGTTTGAATGGCTTAGCCAATATTACTCACCGTTTTCTGCGGTATCCTCTTTGACTTTGCGCGCGCTACTAGCGGTGGTAACTGCGCTTGGGCTTAGCTTAGCGCTGGGTGGCCCTGTTATTCGCCATCTGCGCACCCTTAAATATGGTCAGGCGGTTCGTGATGATGGGCCGCAGTCACATATCATCAAGACAGGTACGCCGACGATGGGCGGGGTGCTGATACTTAGCACTATTGGGGTGTCGACCCTACTGTGGGCGCGTCTTGGTAACCCCTATATTTGGATTTTGCTCATCGTCATGATTATTTTTGGCGCGGTAGGCTGGGCGGATGATTGGCTCAAGATTAAGCACAAAAACCCAACAGGACTTATCGCCCGCAAAAAATACTTTTGGCTGTCTGTTGGCGCGATATTCGTTGGCGCCTCACTGTACTATATTGCTACTTTGCAGCCAGATATAGCGACGACGCGCAGTATGGTAGATTTACTACTGCCTGTATTTAAAGACTGGGTTGTGCCTTTTTCAGTTGTGCCCTTTGGTATTGCTTTTATTATCTTTACCTATTTTGTGATCAATGGTGCCTCAAACGCGGTGAACTTGACCGATGGCCTAGACGGTTTAGCGATCTTGCCTGTCGTCTTAGTTGCCGCAGGTTTAGGCGCTATGGCCTATGTATCAGGGGATATTCGATTCTCAGAGTATCTACATGTGCCTTATATTCCCTACAATTCAGAAGTGATTGTCGTTTGCGGGGCAATGGTGGGCGCAGGTCTTGGCTTTTTGTGGTTCAACGCTCATCCTGCGCAGGTGTTTATGGGCGATGTTGGCGCACTGTCACTAGGTGCTATGCTCGGTACTATTGCGGTTATGACCCGTCAAGAGATTGCCTTTGCCATTATGGGCGGGCTGTTCGTCGCCGAAGCGGTGTCCGTTATCTTACAAGTTGGCTCGTATAAGCTACGCAAAAAACGTATCTTTCGTATGGCGCCGCTTCATCACCATTTTGAAGAGATTGGTTGGAAAGAGACGCAAGTGGTGGTCAGATTTTGGATTATCGCTATTTTGCTGGTGATACTGGGTCTTATGACACTAAAATTACGTTAGACTTCAATAGCAAAAAGGCCATCTTAGAGACGACTAAGGTGGCTTTTTTATCGGCTATCAATCACAAATTTTGTTAAGATAAGCGCCATATTGCGCCGATTTTGAGAACCCTGTGTCTTTATTTATTTGTCCTATCTGTCAGTCACCGCTAACATCTGCCGCAGATACTTGGCGCTGTGATGGCAGCTTGCACCAAAAGCAAGTCTCGCACCCGTTTGATGTTGCGCGTCAAGGCTACGTCAATCTATTGCCCGTACAACAAAAAAAGTCCAAGATGCCAGGGGACTCTCAGCACTCTATTGATGCCCGTAAGCGTTTTTTGCAAGCAGGCTATTATGAGCCGCTACAGACGCTTATTTGTGAGCAGATAAGCGCATTAAATCAAAAGACAAATAGCCAAGCAGGCAAGAGTCGCTGGTTAGATATTGGCTGCGGCGAGGGTTACTATACGCAGGCGATAGCGCAGACAGGGGTGGATACTTTGATAGCTGCTGATATTAGTAAGCCTGCTGTCATCCGCTTAGCAAAAGCGAGTAAAGTAGCAGGTCAACTCTGGTATCAGCAAGATAAAAACGCGCGTGTAGCGACTATCTACCCTATCGTTACCAGCGCTGCACATTTACCTTTAAGCGAGCAAAGTTTAACTGGTATTAGTAGTATTTTTAGTCCGATATTGCCAGCCGCTTTTGCCAAGGTATTGCAAAAAGACGGCTACCTTATCATTGCTAAGCCTGATATAGAGCATTTAGCCTCGATACGCGAAGCTTTATTCGATGAGGTGCGCGCTCATGATTCAGATAAGTTTTTGCTAGAGGTTGCGCCTTATTTCACCTTACTAAAAACGCATCAGATCAGTACCGATTTGCACTTATCGACATCTGCGCTCGATGATTTATTGACTATGACGCCCTATGCCTACCGCGCTCGCGTCCATAAGCGTCAAGCGCTGCTGGATATAAGCCAAGATCAGCCATTTGCGACCACGGCTAGATTTGTGGTGTATGTCTTGCAAAAACGTGTTGCTGGTTTAGAGTCATGATAATTCTGCTAGCAAATAAGTCGTTATATAGTCAGTCCAATATAAAAAAGAGACAGCGGGGCTGAAATAAATTTTTTGCAGCCTCTGTCTGCGTAGGCACAGCAAGCCAGAAAAATTTATACTAGTCCCGCGTTTTTGAATAACGTATCCATTTTATCTAGTGTTAACTACAGTACCGGCCCCATAGTCGCGACGATGTTGTTCCATATTCTATACAGCAAAGACCAGTTCTCGACCTGTTCACGGGTAACCTCTTCAGAGTCTGCCAGATACTCATGCTGGCGCTCGATGATCTCAGCGCTCAAAGTTTTGTCGCTGAAGATGACGTTGTTCTCATAATTTAGATCAAAACTACGCAAGTCCAGATTGGTCGAGCCGATCAAGCTTATCTCGCCATCGACGGTCAAAGTCTTGGCATGCAATAGGCCTGGTTTGTATTCATAGATTTTGACGCCAGCTTCTAGTAATTCCCAATAGTAGCTGCGCGACGTGGCGGCAACGATAAAAGAGTCATTGTATTTAGGAAATATCATCGTGACATCAACGCCGCGATAGGCTGCGGCGCACAGACTACTGACCAAAGAGTAATCGGGAACAAAATAGGGCGTCGATATAATTAAGCTATGTTTGGCTTGACCAATAAGCGTCGTCAAAAACTGCGGCGTGGTGCCGCGTCGCTGCGTCGGCCCGTCCGAGAAGACTTGCGCGGCACAGGCATCATCCTTTGGCTCAGTATAATAAGGGAAGCTCTCAAGCGCGGTATCAGGGTTCTTCATCAGCCAGTCACTAGCAAATAGCATCTGATTCTGCGCGATGATAGGCCCCTCAAGTCGTAGCATGATATCGACCCACGGCGCGTATTTAGGCTTGACCCGAAACTCAGGGTCGGCGCAGTTACGGCTACCGCTATAGCCGATTTTGCCATCGATGACAGTAATCTTGTGGTGATTACGCAGGTCAATACGGCTAAAGAGTAGCACCTTGATAATATTGCTGATCGGTAGCGCCACGCTAACCTCGACGCCCGCCTCGATCATCTCGCGCCAAATTTTGGAGCGCACCATCTTGCGCGAACCCATACCATCGACCATCGCTCGGCAACGCACGCCGCGCCGTGCTGCTCGCATCAGCGCCTGCGCGGTATCGATACCCATACCATCGATAAGCCAAATATAGTACAGCACATGGATATGATCGGTTGCCGCATCAAAGTCTGCAATCATGCGCCGGCTAGTCTCAGCAGCGTCGCTCATCAGCTCAGCACGATTACCGACTGTGGTACAAAAGCCTGTAGCATTGGCAGAGTAGGCAAACGGCGCTTGGTATTCAGGGTCGATAGCGGCGCGCATCGTCTCCTCAGAGCCGAGTACTTCAGGGTTATTACGGTACAGCTCATTTTTGATGTGCTCATAGTCTTGGGTAAACCTGCGCCCTAAATGAATTTCACCAAACAACCAGTAAATCACAACGCCGATATAGGGCAGTATAAACAGCACCACAATCCAAGATAAGCGAGCAGGCGCTGTCAGATCGTGACGAGCAAGCACCCGCAGCGAGATAAGCACTAGCAGTATAAAATGCAGCGTCAAGAGCACATCTAACAACATATAGGCATCCCGTTATTATTTAAAACCGCAGTCATAAGTTTTGGTTAGTATAACCCACTTCAAAACTAAGGCGTGCTGATGCAAGGTAACACGTCTTAATACTCACCCAAAAGCCAACCGCTGACAAAGGCAAAATATTCACGAAACCATGCATTATATCGAATCGATAACGGCGTCGTACTCGCTACCGTTATCGGCTGCGTATAACCTTGATGGCGGGCAATGCTAGCCGCGCGAATAGTATGAAAGTCGCTGGTCACGATGGCGATAGGCTGCGAGAGGCAGACGCCTTTGGCAGCTAATAGCGGCTTGCTTAGACTTAAGTTCTCCTCAGTGCTAGTGCTCAGACCTTCTTGTATGATGCGCCTAAATGCAATGCCGTGCGCTTCACTAAGATAGGTTGCCATAATATCGGCTTCACTACGACTGCGCCCAAAACCAACACCACCGCTAGTGATAGCGATAGCATCAGGCTGCACTTTAATAACAGGGGCAGCCGCGTCTAAACGTTTGGCGAGGGTCGGCGTCGGCTTACCATCGACTGTTCCTGATCCTAATACGATGACAGCGGCGATATCTGGCAATGGCTGACGACTGCGCTCAATCTGCTGCTGTAAAGAGCCGATAAACACCCCAAAGCTGACCAGCCATACTGCAAATGCGCCCCATAATGCGCCCCAAACTCGCTTATACAGACGTCTACGTCCAATAAAGTCGCGAATGCGCCGCCAGTATAGACCATGAGCGACAAAGATGATGCCAATAGCAAACGGCACCACAGTACCGAAGTTAACTTTGCCCACCATCATGAGCGCTACGCAATCAACGATGATAACGATACCGATGACGGTTAATACAATACGAGCAGTGACTAAGAGACGAGTAGGAACTAAGAGCTTGGGCATAGAGTTATGATTTAGCGAGGAAGTGATGGTATTAAAAGAATAAGTGCCGATTATCTACGTAAGAACTCACCTGATAGATGAGTTCTATGTAGAAGATAAGACTTAACGACTGGTATAAGTAACAGTTTTGATACCATTGGCTGTAGGGATAGAGGCCGTAGCCTTGCTACTTAAGATATCGCCCTTAGCATCGATATTGTAACATTCTACAGTACTGCTATCTGATACTGGAGACAACAGATTTTGTGAGGTATTAATGCAGAACCAAGCGGTCGTTGGGCTAGCCTGCGTAAGCGACCATGACTGCTGGTAGCGGCTGATTTGATTGCGTTTGCTGCTATCGCTATAGACGTTTTCGGTAATCAATGTGCCTTTATCGCCAACGCGAGCGACTTTAGGTAGGTCAGCAGTTTGGGTCGCTACCGAATACGCGCCTGAGCTGTCGGTATAACCATAAAAACGCGCAGGGTTTAGGGTAAAGTAATTGATACTGGTCGAACGACTGACTACGTTACCGCCTACTTTAGTGACAGTGGCGTACTCAGCGCCTTGTACACGCTTGCCCTCAAATTCCATGATGCCTTTAGGAGTCACTTTGGTGTCAATAGTTCTATTTTGGGTACTATTGACCTCAGTGAGCGTCTCAGTGCGCGGCTGGGTATAGATATTGAGTAGAGCCGTCTCAACAGGGTACTGCGTGATGATAGGCTCGCCGCCCAGTGCTACCTCATTATTGGTTATTGTGACGCAAGCGCTTAGCATCGTTATCAGGCTCAGTCCCAAGCCCATTTTTAGTGTCTTCATAAAATACTCCTTTATTATCACATGAGAATGATCGCTATCTACTATAGTCGAATTTTTCATCAATAACATCTGTCTTATGACAAGAGCAGTACGATAGAGTAAGGGAGTAATTGACTTATATAAGGGTAGAGAATATTGTAGGAAAGGATAGAAGTATAATAGTCTAAAGTCATACAAGACTTTGCAAAAGCAGAGTTTTATCTTATAGAAATAATCCTTTATTAAGAAATTACATCATATTTAAACAGTAAAATCGCTACAGAAAAGCAAATTAATACGCTCAAAAATATATAGAACAAAACATGATTACTAGCTAGTTTTTTTCTAAAATCAGAATACCCTAGCGTATCAAAGGTAATATAGTCCTGATTAATACTGGAGTAATCAATGGTTTTTACAGTTTCGATAAAGTGCTCAACGAACCAAGAAGGCCAGTGCTGTGGTTCAAACGGGGAGATATCAGTGAGCTGAGTACGAGCTGAAAATTTATCCCAATTGCTAGTACTTAGATTAAGACTGTGCATGCGCCAATCGGTAAAGCTATAACGGCTTACTCTTTGGGTAAAAACGACATCGACGTCTTTATGGTTGTTATCTTTAAAGATTCTTTGCATAAGCGCAAAGATAGTGCTCTTTGTGCCTTCTAGACACTGCAAAAAGTTTTGATTGTTATTGCACAAAAACCCCATAATATGATTATCTTTATTAAAGGATTTTGAATGATTCTGTATATGTTCAAATACAGAGCTTTCAGTCGTATTTATGGCGCTGACATATATCAACCTTATGAGAGAGTCTGCAGGAGTTTCTCTCATAGATTTCTCTAACATGTGGTGAGTGACTATATGGGTTTTAATAGTGATATTCCTAATATTATCTTTTGCTTCTTGTTAGCGTGCTAACGATTATCTTACCGTTTTTCTATATATTTATCCAAGTTTACCTTATGAGAAATACCTTTAAACGTCCATAATAAAAGGCATTTTATCAAAGTTAAGTAGATAGTTTTTAAAAGAACACACACCAGTGAGTAAAACCTCGTATCATAACCGTTTAAATGATAAGTTGAGCTTACAACAGCAGTAGCCACGCATAAGGAGCATGTATGTCTGCCACCAAAGATGAGATCGTCGCCTTTATGGCGCAAGAGTTTCCGCAAGTTGGGTATCAGGTTGAACAAGTTAATGAGAAGGGCGCGATACTATCGCGTGAAATAGGGGTGAACGAGCTACGCCCTGGTGGCACGGTCTCTGGGCCTGTTATGATGAGTATTGCTGACGTCGCTATCTATGTAGCGATACTAGGTAGAATTGGCATCGTACCGCTCACTGTAACAACCAGCCTTAGCATTAATTTTTTGCGCAAACCGTCCAGTGACGCACGTATTATCGCAGATTGCACCTTAATGAAAGTAGGGCGCACGCTGATCATTGGTGAGGTGTCTCTGTATTCAGAAGGCTCTGATGATATGGTCGCTCATGTTGTCGGTACTTATTCTGTGCCGCCTGCATCTGTAACGCACGGACTCAGCAAAGCAAAGACTTAGCAGTCAGCTTTATAATCAAAAAGGTTTTGGAGGGGTGTGGATGTAAAGCTAGAGGCAATAACTAAGCTAATAGTATAGGCTAATAGTATAAGCTAAAAATAAATGGCGGTGACGGAGAGATTCGAACTCTCGATACGCTATGAACGTATACACACTTTCCAGGCGTGCGGTTTCAGCCACTCACCCACGTCACCTTTTTTGATACGCTAAAATTTGTTTAAAATAAAGCGCTCGTCTATTTCAGACGGCTTATTATAGCTCACGCGCACCCAGATGTCACTGGTAAATCAGTCTCTTATTACTTTTACTACTAGGTTTTGGCGGCTAAACTTTCTTTATCAGCGAGCGCCTGCTAGGATAGCGTACAAAGAGTTGCTAGCAAAAATGATAGGTAAACGATGAGCGCCACAGAATATTATCCTAGTTCTAAAGAGTGCCAAAAAAGGCATATTGCGCGCGCGATAAGCGGTTGGCTAGTAGTGATTGTCGCCTCAGTCACGCCCGCATATGCCGATGAGCTATCTAAGTGTAGCGAGTCCTTTTACGGTGGTATTTATCCTGAGTTTATCAATGATAAGCTAAGCCAAAAGACTCAGCCACTTTGTATGGATGGTTTTGGGGTCATGTACTCAGGCGTCTCGCGTACGCCGCTGTGGTCAGCTGAGTATCTGACGCGCGCGCGTCTTAATCAAGCCAAAGAGATCGATCGTGAGGACAGCTTTCACGAAGAGAGCCGCTTGCCTAAATCCGCTCGTGCCTCTTTAGATGACTATTCAGGCTCAGGCTATGATCGCGGGCATCTAGCGCCTAACGCGGACATGGCAACGCGCTCTCAGCAGTACGATAGCTTTAGCCTTGCCAATATCGCTCCACAGTCGCCGCGTAACAATCGCTATATCTGGCGCAATATTGAGTCCGCGACGCGTTACCTCACTCAGCAATATGGCGAAGTGTATACGCTTACAGGTGTCGCTTTTACAGACAAAAAAGCCAAACAGCTAAATGGACAAGTCCTTGTACCGAGCCACTTTTTTAAGGCCGTTTATATTCCCGCGATCAATCAAGCGGGCGTCTATTATGCGCCAAACGATGAGTCAGAGCGTATCGATATCATTAGTGTCGATGAGCTGGCGCAACAGACAGGTATCGATGTGCTACCTATGCTCGATTATCAAGTCAAAGCAGAGGCTATGGCATTACCGCTCAAGGCTGGGGAGAGTATAGATGAGTCAGAATTGCCGAGCGATGAGCCTATATGGATGCTATTTGTCTGGGCGATTATTGATTGGCTAGTCGCGCAATTGCAGGCCTAACCGATAGTTATCATCAGGAGATATTATGATTGAACCCTTTGCCAATAATCACCAAAGCATGCAAATTGGTGAGCTAGTTATTGAGAATCAAAAAGATAAAGTTATCATTTACGGTGACATAGATCTAAGACTTACCAAAAGTGGACATGAGCAAGCGCTGAGACTACATGAGCTCACCACTCAGATTCTACAAGCGTTTGAGGACGATAATATCTACAGTAATAAAGAAGAAGAGTCAAAACAAATAAGTGACCAATCAGATAGAGATATAGACAATCCTTTTTTGTAACTATTTGATATAGTTCTGATTTTATAGCAATAATTATCTATAAAAAAATTACTATCCAAAGTTTTAAAAATGCTTATAATAAGCCAAGTCATCACTATGGTGCTGAATCTTTGATAAGTGATTTGAGAACAAAGTTCAAATCTAAAGATTTATAGCAAGGATAAGCACAAAACCATAGCGTTTTGAAACATCATCGTATGAAGGGAGTCGATATATGAAATTATTTACTAAAACTGCAATAGCAGCAGCTGGTATCAGTATGGCAACTATGGCATTTGCCGCTGATCCATTGCACAACACTTCTTGGCAGACTTATGACGAAGGCAAACCAAAAGGCGTCGTCAAAATTACTGAATCTAACGGTGTATTGACAGGTAAGCTTGTCAGCACAGTATCAGATAAAGGCCAAAAGCACGTTGGCAAAACCATCATTAAAGGTTTAAAAGCCGATGGCGGCGGCAAATATAGCGGTGGTACGATTACTGATCCTGAAAAAGGCAAAGACTATCGTATGACAGCCAATCTAAGTGGTAACACTTTAGATCTTAAAGGCTATATTGGACCGTTCTCACGTAGTCAAACGTGGAAAAAGAAATAAACTTATAGTTTATTGTTAGGTTCAAAAATCCCGCATTACCGAAAGGTTTTGCGGGATTTTTATTGGCTATACTATAAACATTTTTGATTAAATAACAAATTCAGGATAGGCCTCCATACCGCATTCGGCGATATCAGCACCTTCATATTCTTCCTCTTCTGAGATGCGTAGACCTATAGTCGCCTTGATAATCACCCAAACGATGAGGCTTACGATGTAGACCCAAGCAAATATCGTTAGCGCACCGACCAGCTGACCGATAAAAGTCGCTGCAGAGTTGGTAATCGGTACGATAAGCAGTCCAAACAGACCGACTACGCCGTGCACTGATATAGCTCCGACAGGATCATCAATCTTTATTCTATCTAATGCCAGTATCGAGATGACGACTATGAGACCGGCGATAAAACCAAAGAGTGTCGCTTGTAGCGCTGATGGCGTAGAGGGTTCGGCAGTAATAGCCACCAGACCTGCCAATGCACCATTTAAGAGCATGGTCAAATCTGCCTTACCAAATATCAAACGTGCTAATAGTAAAGAGCCAATAGCACCGCCGGCAGCAGCAGCATTGGTATTTAAAAACACCATAGCAACTGTATTGGCGCTAGCAATATCGCCTAGCTTGAGCACTGAGCCGCCATTAAAGCCAAACCAGCCCATCCAGAGGATCAAAGTACCAAGCGCTGCTAATGGCAGATTAGCACCAGGAATAGCTCGTATCTCACCACGGCTACCATATTTGCCTTTACGCGCACCTAGTAGTAATACCCCTGCCAATGCTGCTGCTGCCCCTGCCATGTGCACGATACCAGAACCTGCAAAATCAGAAAATCCAATTTCGCTCAAACTGTATAATCCAAAGACGTCTTGTCCGCCCCAAGTCCAGCTCCCCTCCATTGGATAAATGAAGCCGGTCATAACCACCGCAAACAACAAGAACGCCCAGAGCTTCATGCGCTCAGCGACTGCGCCTGATACGATAGACATACAGGTAGCGACAAAGACAACTTGAAAGAAAAAGTCAGAGGCTTTGGAGTAGACTGAATCCCCACCAAAGCCGTTCTCGGTGGAAGCAGCTAGGGCATCTGTAACTAAGCGCTCACCGCCTGCGATACCGCTTAAAAATAGCTCATCACCATACATGATGGCGTAACCGCATACCATGTACATAGTGCAAGCGATAGCAAAGAGTGAGATGTTTTTAGTTAGGATTTCAACGGTGTTTTTTGAGCGTACTAAACCTGCCTCTAACATAGTGAAGCCTGCTGCCATCCACATGACCAGCGCCCCACATATCAAAAAATAAAACGTATCAATCGCGTACTGAAGCTCAAAAATTTGGTTTTGCATGTAAATTCCCCCTTGAATTTATGCAATATAGATCTTTATAACCTCTTATATTTACAGAGGTGTTGACGCTTTAGATGGCATCAGGACCGGTCTCGCCTGTACGAATGCGTATCACTTGCTCAAGAGCGGTGACGAAGATTTTGCCATCACCAATTTTGCCTGTGCTTGCGATGCGAGTAATGGCTTCGATAGCAGGCTCGACCATCTCATCGATAACCGCTACTTCTACTTTTACCTTTGGCAAAAAATCCACCACGTATTCTGCGCCGCGATAAAGCTCAGTATGACCTTTTTGACGACCAAAGCCTTTGACCTCAGTGACCGTCACGCCTTTGACACCGATGTCTGAGAGCGCTTCACGCACATCATCGAGCTTAAATGGTTTTAAAATCGCAGTGATTAGCTTCATAAAAATTTCCTTATATAAGTAATGTCGTCAGCTGATTCACTCATAGCGTTATGCCATATCACATAGTCATTCAAGAACTGTGCCAGAGCCTCTCAAGGGGGAGAGAGCGAGCAAATGGCTTATGATGACTACAAGATATAATGCTTGTATAGACAGTGCTTGCGTTACTCAAACAAGCCTTATCTATACAAGCAAAATGACTCAACTTTCGATGTGAAAACAAAGAGTAGTTTATTATAACCAACTTTTTGAACGCATGGGGAGGCTATCGAGTGACGATTTGCTAAAACATCACAGACCCTAACCTTATACATACGAGGGTAGAGATTGCTAGATAAGAGAATACGCTTAGCCAATAACCACAGCCACGATATCGCTATGACAGCGATAGGCTTTAGAGATTAGAGCTAAGCTTTAGGATAGAGGAGGTACGGGGTTTTGGTGCTAATAAGTAGCTTTTCGGTATCGCTACCGCGTAGCAATTCGCGCAGGCGCGATTGACCAAAGGCTCCGCTCATAAGCAAACCAATATCATGCTCGCTTTGATAGTAGTTCAAGGCGGCGCTGACATCTCGGCTATCTAGTAGGGCTTTTTTGCAGCTGATACCTGCTTGCTTTAGACGCGCGTAAGCTTCACGCAGCGCATCACAGTTGGTAGTGTTTTCTTTGCCGACCATAACGATATGGATAGTCAATGCGCGCACAAGTGGCGTTTTGCATAGCCAATCTAGTAATTTATGAGAGGTGGCGCGATTATCAAAAGCAAAAAGCGCGGTAGTAGGGGGCAAAAATGGTGCATGAGTCACCAAGATGGGGCAGTGACTGAGTCGAATCAGTTGACTAAGCGTTGATTTACACGTCACATGGTGACCGATGACGATCAATTGTGACTTTTCATCGACATAATCAATACTTTGATTGAGGTTCTCGTGCCGATGCAGAGTATAAGTTTTACGCTTATGATGCTGCTGCTCACAATAAGCAGTAGCTTGATGCAAAAGCAGCTTGCCTTGTGCTTTGAGCTCACAATTACTTAAGTGCTCGTGGCTTGTGAACTGATCGAGCATAGCGCTTTCATTGTCAATAGTTAAGCAGCCTGAGTAATTCACTGCCGCTTTTTGTTGCAAGGTTGGCACGGCATGCAATAGACCAATAGGCGCTTGCATACGCGAGGACGCCCACATACTGGCATCCAATACCGCTTGCACATGATCAGGACAATCTAGGCAAGCGATGACACTGTCAGGTTTCAAATTACTCATAAGACAACCACATCATTTTAATAAAATACGGTTAGGCTTCAGATATGTTTTGGATAGGCTCTAAGTACGTTTTAGGTTCTAATCGAGCAAGCCAATATCGCGTCTATCATGCACCGAGAAGCGATCAATTAGGGTGCGACTGGCATTGTTTAATCCAACTACTTTGACATCTATACCCTCGCGTTGCAAGCGCATCACTAGCTTATCTAAAGTATCGACCGCGCTAACATCCCAAAAATGTGCTTGGCTGACATCAATCTCGATATTATCGAGCGCCTCTTTGCTATCAAAGCTATCGATAAACTGCGTGGTTGAAGCAAAGAATACCTGTCCTTGGACATAATAGTAGCGAGTGTTACTAGAGTCATCGTACTCACTATATATGGTTAAGAATTGACCGATCTTGTTAGCAAAGGCAAGTGCAGATAACAGTACGCCAACACCGACCCCATAAGCTAAGTTATGAGTAAATACAGTCGTCAAAACTGTCGCTAACATCACAATATTAAAAGATATTGGATGAGTTTTGAACTCGCGGATAGACTGCCAGTTAAAGGTACCGATAGAGACCATAATCATAACCGCTACAAGTGCGGCCATCGGAATCAGACTGACCCAATCACTCAAAAATACCACCATAATCAGCAGCACAACACCTGCAATCAACGCCGATAGACGCGTACGTCCTCCTGACTTTACATTAATCACTGACTGCCCAATCATCGCACAGCCTGCCATACCGCCAAACGAGCCTGCTACGACGTTCGCAATACCTTGTCCACGGCACTCGCGGTTTTTATCACTTGGGGTATCTGTTAGCTCATCGACAATAGTCGCTGTCATCATAGACTCAAGCAGACCGACGATAGCCAAAGCGACAGAATAAGGGGCAATAATAAGTAAAGTATTTAGGTTAAGTGGAATGTCAGGCAGCAAAAACATTGGCAGTGTATCGGGTAGATCGCCCATATCACCAACGTTACGAATATCAAGACCCATGTACATTGCCACTGCGGTTAGACCTACGATACAGATAAGCGGCGAGGGAATAATGCGACCAATCTTTGGAATCAGAGGAAATAAGTAAATGATAGCAAGGCCAGCTGCGGTCATAATATATACCGTCAAGCCGACGCGTTCGGTTGCAGGGTTTAGCTCTGGTATTTGCGCGGCAAAAATCAAAATCGCCAAAGCATTGACAAAGCCGATGACCACAGAGCGCGAGACAAAACGCATCAGATTACCCAGCTTTAAGATACCCATCACGATCTGAATCGCGCCGCATAATAACGTCGCTGCCAGTAAATATTGCAGGCCATGATCAGCAACCAGATCGACCATAAGTAGCGCCATCGCTCCTGTTGCTGCCGAAATCATTCCTGGTCGACCACCGACAAAACTGATGACCACCGCAATACAAAACGAGGCATACAACCCTACTTTGGGGTCAACGCCTGCGATGATAGAAAAAGCGATAGCTTCAGGAATCAATGCCAACGCCACCACTACACCTGATAGGATGTCGCCGCGAACGTTAGAGAACCATTCATCATGTACATTGGTATAAAAAGAGGTCATAGGTCAACTACATACATTTGGAGGTAAAAAAGCACTCATCGAGTCAGAGTGAGGCATTTAAGGATTAAAAATAATAGCGCTCAAGGTCAGCGTCAAAAGATGATTAGATAGTGTCTGATAAAAGTTGTGATGTGCTAAGATAAGCGCCTAAGCTTTCGCCCCAAATAGTACATAGGGACGTCAATACAAAAAATATGCGCATAATAGCATAAAGTGATGACGTAGCTGTACCGAAATATGAACGACTGCGTTATCTCACCAAGCGTCGTTATAGACAAGACGTTGTCTTCTAAGTGGTCAAATTATCGTTGTTAAACTACTTTTGTGAAATTACTTTTGTTAAATTACTCTTGTTAAATTATTGAGGATTCTCTATGAGCGCTGTTGCCGCCACCAAAAACTTACTTCATAAGGGCAGCGGCTTGCAAGTCGTCGTCGGTTTGGGACAGTCAGGATTATCCGCCGCGCGCTACCTAGCAGAGCAAGGCTATCAAGTGGCGGTGACCGATGCTCAAGCTACGCCTACGCTTGCCGATCAGTTGCCTAAGACAATTGAGATACGTCAGTTTGGTGCGATCGATGGCGAGCTATTGCTACAAGCCGCTCGCATTATTATTAGTCCAGGTATTGCTTTGGACATAGAGGCTGTTGCTGCCGCGCGCCGTGCCAATATCCCTGTGGTTAGTGATATTCAGCTGTTTTGTGAGGCGTGTAGCGTACCGATTGTGGCGATTACCGGCTCTAATGCCAAGAGCACTGTGACCACTTTGGTTGGACAAATGGCAAGTGATGCTGGCATCAATGTCGGCGTTGGCGGTAATATTGGTGTACCAGCACTTAGTTTGCTTAGCAATACAAATATGGCACTCGCTGTCCTTGAGCTCTCAAGCTTTCAACTAGAGACGGTCACCAACCTAGGCGCGCAAGTCGCTACGGTACTCAATATGTCACCTGATCATCTTGACCGTCACGGCGATATGCTGGGTTATCATCAGGCCAAGCACCGCATTTTTCAAGGCGCAAAGTCGGTGGTCATCAGTCGCGAAGATGCGCTCACTCGTCCGCTAGTAGCAGATAACTTGCCGCGTATTAGCACGGGTATTCATGCTCCTGACAAAGGTCAGTACGGTCTGATTACCGATCCTGATGGGCAAATTCATTTGGCGCGTGGCACTGAGCGCCTGCTACCTGCTGATAAATTACTCATCAAAGGTCGCCATAATTTACTCAACGCACAATCGGCTCTAGCACTCGGTGAGCTGGCAGGTATACCGTTAGAGAGCATGCTTAATACCTTGCAGCAATTTGGCGGCTTAGCGCATCGTTGTGAGTATATCGCTCAAGTGGCTGATATCGACTACTTTAACGATTCAAAGGGGACTAATATCGGCTCAACTATGGCAGCCATCGAAGGCTTGGGCGCAGTATACGCTCCAAAGGATGGCAAACTGCTATTGATATTAGGCGGTCAAGGTAAGGGTCAGCAGTTCGGCGAATTACGTCCTTTAATTAACAAGTATGTCAGTCAAATACTCTTTATCGGAGAGGACGCGGCGCTTATCGAAAAAGATTTACGCGCTGCAGGCTTAGATGAGGGAGTTGCCTTGCATCAGTGCCAAACCTTAGCAGGGGCTTTTAAGTGTATAGAGCCGATTACCCAGAGTAGTTTGTCACAAGTCCAAGCGGTATTATTGTCGCCTGCCTGTGCTAGTTTTGATCAGTTTAGCGGTTACGCCGATCGTGGTGAGCAATTTGCCGCTTTAGTGCAAAAACTTGAGCATAAATAATTGTTTTGCTTATATATTGCTACTGTAGATTGCAGCTACGGTCAGTTATAATCAAAGGCTCAAATGTGAATGGTGTTCTTACTTGAATCATGTTCTTAATTTGAACGACATTTTAATCCTATTTTTAAACGGTGGCGTTTTTTAAGCGTCGTGTTCCTTGTTTGCTTGTGTACCCAAATATTATGGCGCTCTCCTTTTTCTCTCGCTCAAATCGTCAATCATCCGCTACGCGTTCAGATGGTGTCCTATCTATGCCCTCAGCGGGCGCAATTTTGCTCGCGAGTGTTGGCTGTATGCTGGTGTTTAGTTTGTTGATGGTGGCCTCAGCCTCCATTCCTTATGCGCTAAGCCGCGGTATGACAGAGCTGCACTTTTTTACCAATCAGCTGACTTATATCGGTATCGGTTTAGTTGCCGCCGCTTTGCCTTATTATTTTGTACCGCTCAAAACCTTGTACAAGACTGAGACTCAGTTTTTGCTGCTGGCGATTACAGGCTTGTTACTCTTAGCAACCTTGTTTAGTACGCCTGTGAACGGCGCCAAACGCTGGCTGGATTTGGGTGTGATCAACTTTCAGGTCGCAGAGCTTGCCAAACTGGTGATGATTGTCTTTGTGTCAGATTTTGTAGTGCGTCGCTCCTTTGAAGTGCGCAACGGTTGGGATGGCTTTTTACGTATTATTTTAGTCGTTGGGATGATCACGATATTCTTGTTATTACAGCCAGATTTTGGCTCCTTTGTGGTTATTTTAGGCACAGTATTCGCGATTTTTTATATTGCAGGCGCGCCTTACAAGCAGTTTTTGGCGCTAGGGGCTGTCGCTGTTGGCGGTGTTATTTTGATGGTGACGACAGCTCAGTATCGTTTGGTACGGGTCATGTCGTTTCTTGATCCATTTGATGACGTGCAAGATACGGATTACCAATTGGCGCGTAGTTTGATCGCTTTTGGCCGTGGTCAGTTCACAGGGGTCGGCTACGGCGAAAGCGTGCAAAAGCTGTCGCATTTACCCGAAGCCCATACCGACTTTTTATTAGCCATTACGGGTGAGGAACTTGGTTTTGTCGGCGTTACGATGATTTTGTTGTTAGAGGCATTGATTATCGGTAGCGCGATGCGTATTAGCTACAACGCGCTCAAACGCAATCAGATGCGTATGAGTTATACGGCGTTCGGTATTGGGGTGGTGTTTATTGCGCAGACCATTATCAATGCGGCGATGAATATGGGCGCGATTCCAACCAAAGGTTTGACCATGCCATTTTTTAGTTATGGCGGCTCCTCCATGCTGATCAGCTTAGTGATGGTCGCTTTGTTGCTTAAAATTCATAGAGAAAGCCCGAATATCGAAAAGAGTCAGGGACGTTATTACTAAGTACGATCAAATCACTAAGGTCAATCAAATATCAAGAACGTCGCAATAAGCGACGTTTTTTGTTTAATAGTAGAGCAGTTATGATAATTAAGACGTTCGATCGGTGTGTAAAGGCAGAGCTATATGCTGCTGACCATGCAGGGCTGCATTGTCCCATTGAGCGATGGCTTGTTTAAGCATACGATCTGGCGTATCTACGTCTACAGGTTGTTGCTTTAACAGCTGCAAGGCAAGTGTAATCAGAGCACTAGGATTGCGAGTGTCAATAGGCTGGGCAAGGTTTTGTTTGGAGAGTTTTTGTCCATCAGCATGACAGATTAGCGGCAGATGATACCACTGCTCGATAGCGGGCAGATTTGCTGCATTTAAAATACTAATTTGAGCACTCGTCATCGGCAGAATATCTAAGCCGCGCATAATATGAGTGACGCCTTGCAATCCATCATCGATACTCGCCGCCAAAATATAATTAATCATCCCATTCTGGCGCCGCGCTACCATATCTCCAAGCACCTGCTGCGGATTGGCCCACTGCATACCTTGAATACCATCTCTAAAGCCTATGGCATAATCAGGCAGTTGCAGGCGCAGCTTATGCTGATCGCGCGCAAGATTGGCAGTGATGCAGCACCGTGGGTAGCGTTGTCTATAATGCAGTTTGTCATTAGCATCAAAGTTATCATTTTGACTAGCTTGCTCTTTTAATGATATCTGCTCTTGCCAGTAGTGCTCTAATGTCTTACGAGAACACTGGCAACCGTAGGTGAGCGGCTTTAGCGACGAGGATAAGTAGTCGTTGTATATATCAACACGCTCAGATTGATAAACGATATCACCGTCCCACAGCATTCCGAGCATCTCAAGATCCATGATAATCTGCTCACTAAACTGAGTAGAACAGCGCGCAGTATCGGTATCTTCAATACGCAGCAACCATTTGCCGCCTAGTGACTTAATATGGCAATAGCTGGCTAGTGCAGTCGTCAATGAACCTAAATGCAGCTCACCTGTTGGTGAGGGCGCAAAGCGTCCAATAGGGGGTATGGACGGTAAATCAAGCATAGTCAATACTCAAAATATAGAAGTGATTGTCTGATAAAGCAAAAGTAGAAGCATGCAGCGCAAACGAGCGACTAATCATATAGTCGCTCGCTCTTTAGGGTTTAGTTACTTTAGGGTTTGGATGCTATAAGAGAGTTAAACGCGTTACACGTGCCCCTGATTTTGGCGCTCTTTGATCTCTGAGAGCGTTTTGCAATCGATACACTGAGTCGCTGTCGGACGTGCCTCTAAGCGGCGCAGGCCAATCTCAACACCGCAGGTATCACAGAATCCATAATCGTCATTTTCAATTTCAGCCATGGATTTGTCTATTTTGCGAATCAGCTTGCGCTCACGGTCGCGAGTACGTAGCGCTAGGGCGAACTCCTCTTCTTGAGTGGCGCGATCGTTAATATCTGGCATAGCGCTTGACTCATCTTGGATATAAGTCTTAGTGCGATCCGCTTCACCGATAAGCTGGCTTTTCCAATCTAACAAAATAGCTTTAAAATGCTCTAACTGAGCATCGGACATGTATTCTTCATCTTTTGCAGGTACATAAGGGGTGAATTTTACATCACTTTGATCTGTGGGCAGAGTGGTCATATAAGTATCCTACTTATCCAAATTGATTCAATAAAACGGCTTGTCATACAAGGCGTTATAAACTTGCCAAACGTTATCTATCTTCCATTACAAAACGTTTTGTATCTATGCACAAGGTGCAAGAGTTAGCGGTATAAATGAGGCCTAATAATCAAGTCTCAATAGTGCTTTAACTTATTCTTTTTATTGAAGCTGTTTTATTTAAGCCGATTGTAACCAAAATACAGTAAGCGGCGGTGTTACTTTTTATAGTGTTTTTTAGACAAAATTATTGTCAGCAAATCAAGTATCTAATCTTTTCACCCAGCTTACAAGCCGCCCATTGTTATCAAGTTGCAACCAGCGATAACCAGGCATTGTCTGTGTATCATAAGCAAAATCATCATTGAATGGTTTGAACTGATAGCAAGTAGAGGGCGTACTATAAACAGTAACCTCTTGATGATAGCGAATCTGCTCTTGATGATTATGACCGCTAATAACAGCCTGTATGTGTCTAAAAGCAGCTAAGCTGTCCCAAAACGCCTTTGTGTTTTGTGCCATATGCGCGTCTATCCACTGAGATTGAATAGGCAGAACATGATGATGTACAGCAATAACTGCAGGCTTAGAACAACGAGCTAATTGCTCCGACACCCAAGCGATATCTGTATCATCAATATAACCCGCTACTTGACCGGGCACTGACGAGTCTAGTAGCAGTAGCTGCCAATACTCTGACTCGATTAAATGACGACTAAGTAGTCGTGGATCAGCAGGTTGAGCGATAAGTTTACGCTCATAAAAGGGCAGGTCATGACCGAGCTCATTGGTCACATCATGGTTGCCTGCGATGCACGCAAATGGAATATCAGTCGCTTGCAATACATCAAAGATATGATCGTATGTCGCCGTTTTGACTTCACTAACCAAATCGCCAGTCACCACAATCAAGTCGCAGCGTATCGCTTCACCAAGCGCCTGTTTGACAACGGCCTCAAAGCTTTGTTTACAAGTAAGATGACTTTTAGATGCGGTGTTTTGAACCTCAGTATTCGCTGTTGCAGAGACATCTGATAAATGTAGGTCAGTAATCTGCAGCACATTTAGAGTATCATCTGGGGTGCTGATCTTACGAGCAGGGTAGCTTGGCATAGCGTCAGTCCCATTGAGGATAAATATCATTTGTCTAAATAAAGGTCTATATTCTTTAAACAGAAATTTATAACATATCAGGCAATAAACCTCTAGTAGTATCTATCAAATAAAGTTGGTTACACTATACGCTTAGCTAAAATGAACTTATTCATAAACCATCTTATTACGACTTTGAAAGTGTAAACTTTGAGACAACTAACGCTAAAAAGAACAGGATCGCTAGTATCAAAACAATCGACAGTCCTGTCTGTATATCGAGCCATATGCTGCCCCAAACGCCCAGTGTAACGCCTACTTGCGCAATGATGAGTGACAAGATAACCATTTGCTTGGGCGTTGCTGACCATAGGCGCGCTGTTAATGCTGGCAATACCAATAAACCGCTAATTAACAGGCTACCGACCGCTTGCAAGGCAATAGCGCAAAACCCTGCTAATAATCCCATAAAGAATAAGCGCTGGCGAGTAGGGTTAATGCCTTGAATGCGAGCGAGTGCTTCGTGTGTTGCCAGCTTAATTTGGGCAGGCCAGATATAACTAAGTAGCGCAAGTCCAATAACGACGCTACCGCCAATCACAGGTAAATCACGCCAATCAAGCTCCAGCAAATTACCAAATAAGAATCCTAATACATTGGCCTGCTGATCGGTCATTTGAGTCAGCGTCAGCAGCCCCAAGCATAGTAGCGATACTGCAACTACTGCTAGTACCGCATCCACTGGCAAGCGCTCATCATCAATGAGCACCAACCCTATAACGACTAGCACACTCACCAGAGCAATACCTACGCCCATAGGCAGCTGCCACAGCACCGCAAGCGCTACGCCAAGCAAGGTACCATGCGCTAAGGCATCAGCAAAGAATGCCATACGCCGCCATAACACTAAGCAACCGAGCGGCGCTGACAAGAGCGCTAATATACTGCCAGCAATCCAAGCAGGAGCAATAATGGCCAACCAAGCAGTCATAAGCGATGTCCATTAATAAGGGGTAAATGGTTTTAAAAAGGTATTTTAAATATAAAAAACACTACATCTCATGCGGAGCATGATGCTCACAAGCATGTGGTTTGTGCACATAAGGCTGCTCGTAATGATGACCAAAGAGTCTTTGAAATTCAGTAGTAACCGCAAGCTCGCTGGGCTGACCTTCACAGCAAATGTGCTTATTGAGGCAAATGACCCGCCTGCTGCCTCTCATTACCCAATGCAAATCATGCGAGACCACCAGCATAGCGCAGCGCAAAAAATCTGGCAGCTCATCGATAAATTGATAGAGCCAAACCTCTGTCTCTGAATCAAGACCTTGCATCGGCTCATCTAATATCAGCAAATTGGGCTTATCAAGCAAAGCGCGCGCCAATAATACGCGCTGAGTCTCGCCACCAGATAAATTACGCATCTGCCGCGTCAGCAAAGACGTCAAGGACAAATTATCAAAAATAAAGTCACGCTGCGTAGGTGTCAGGCGTTTTTTGTCAGCTTGTGCCAGCAGATCTTGTACCCGTAGCGGCAGTATAGGCGGCACTGAAAAACGCTGCGGCACATAGCTTAGCTGCAGCGGCTGATGCGCGGTAATATGACCATGAGTAGGCGTAATGAGACCCAAGATGAGCTTGACTAAGGTGGACTTGCCAGCGCCGTTAGGCCCGATCAAACTCACAGTTTCGTTCACGGCGATGTCGATAGTGATATCAGATAACAACCGCAACTGATCGATATCGTAGCTGACGCTGTTTAAGCTTAATAGCTTTTGGTCACTCATAGAGGTTGTTGTCTTCTTATGATTGGGTTTATGAATAATTCAATAGTGATTATCACTGGCAATCTGAGCAGCGACCACTGAGCTCAATGACGCTACGAGTGACGCTAAAGCCGACATCTTGCTCAGCAAAACTCATTATCTCTTGCACCGGCAAGCTGCTGCACTCTTGCACTCGCAGACAAGTATCACAAATCAAAAATGCGGCGGTATGCTGCGCTCGCGGATGACAACAAGGCACATAGGCATTAATAGAGGTTAACTGATGGATAAGACCTTGCTCAAGTAAAAACTCTAAACTGCGATAAACCGTAGGTGGTGCAACATTTTTACTTGTTGATGGGTTTTGATTGACTGAGGTATCAGACTCAGACGAGCGCCTATGCTGCAACTGAGTGATGAGATCATAAGCACCTACTGGTTTATTGGCTTGCAATACCAGCTCATATATCTGCTCACGCAGCGGCGTAAAGCGTACCGAGCGCTTGCGGCATTGCTCTTTAGCTGCATTTATGCGTGCTGCGATATCAGATACTGTAAAATCCTGTACATCGTGTGGATGCATGCAAGTTGTCACAATACCAGCTCCTAAGTCAGTTTGATGTTTTAAGGTAGCGTTCTTTATTGTTATAGTATAACATAATGAAAATTAGAAGCTAATCGCTTTTTTGGCTGTCTTTGTGCTACTTAGTTTTTGATAGCTACTTTTGCGATAGCCCAGACTTTTATAGGATTGCAATATGAGTACGTTTTTTTTAACCATTAGACGGATTAATTTTTTCATTGTACATAAATCTTTAGCTAGTGTACTAAGAACGTTCTCTCAGCTAGCTAAGCGTTATTTTTTCGCTACCGCTATAATAATGCTTGGATTTATGGCAATAAGCGTACAAGCTGCTACGGTCACAGTCAGTAATTATCCGCTATTTTTACTAAGCCAAGCGGTAACCGCAGGCGCGCCGCCTGCCAAGCAGCTGCTACAAGCAGGGGAGGTCGGTCATCACGGCAGTATCAGTCCGCGCGATATAAAAGCCATTCAAGACAGCAAATTTGTGGTTTGGTTTGGCGAGCCTCTAGAGAATAATTTGGCCAGCAGCTTAAATAGTGCACCCAATGCCATTGCGCTTTTTAAATTTGATGCTTTTAAGCGTTATCCGCTACGTGATGCGCAAGCCAAATCTATCCCCAATACTTTAGACCCCCATATTTGGCTTGATCCGCAAAATGCCAAAGCGATCACACGCGCCTTAGCCGTCATACATAGCCACGCCAATCCGCAGTACAAGAATCTATATCAGACCAATGCGCAAAAATTCGCTCAACGTATGGATAGGGCAGTGACAAGCGTACAATCAGGCTCAAAAACCGCTCAGCCGTATTGGGCGTATCATGATGCATATCATTATATCGAGAATAGCTTAAACCTACAGCTCGTCGGTAGTCTAACAACCGATCATCACCTGTCACCAAAGGCCAGTCAGTTGCGTAAGTTGAACGAGCAGCGCCCTAACTCGACTATGTGCCTAGTCACTCAAAGCGATCCTGCCAAAGGCTTACTCGCCAAACTCCAACCAGTCAAAACGACGGTGCAAGCAGAAGACATGAGCAGCAGTACAGACTTTGTTATAGGTTGGCAACAAATGGCGGAGCAGATGCGCCGTTGTATTGATTAATTGCTGTAACGGCTTGATGGCCTAGCTGTTGTAGCAGTCAAACAGTGGAGCACAGCGTTTATCTTGCCAAAGTAACGCATGGTTATTACAATAAGCGGCTGATACAAGGCAAGTGATGTTTTATAGAAAAGTCATACCGTTTAAATAAGCACGATACTCTACTTAGTAAGACTCTACTTAGCAAGGTAACTAATGACCCAGCCTGCCAAACGCAATCAAAAAGATCAGATAGGGCGCCATATCAAACGTCAAGTTTGGATACTGCTGATTTTGATTATTCTAGCTTGGCTGCTAGATATCGTTTGGCTACGAAGCGATCTTTTGATCGTTCAAGGAGTAGCTCTTGGTGCAGTCCTAAGTTTTGCAACTCAAATGATCTTTACCTTATTTGTGTTTAGGCATACTGGATTTCGTGCGCGTGAGCATATTGTTAGACAGCTTTACCGCGGTCAGGCGGTCAAATGGGTATTGACGGCCTTTGGCTTTGCTTTAATCTTTATACTTATAAAACCGTTGTCAGCGCCTGCACTATTTGCAGGCTTTATTGTTATGCAAATGAGCTACAATTGGATGCTGGTACGACTAAACTAACTAGTACGTTTGGACTGATAAGTTAATGTCTAACGAGATACCAATTAGGCGCTAAATACTCGCAGTAATGTTGGTATTTATTTTGAAAATGTTGTAAAATCTAACAAATATTTAGCAGTTATAAAGTACTTACAAATTATATTTATCGCTTTATTATCGCTGTACCCTCACATTTATATACGTTCCCTATCACAATCAAGTATTTATCACAAATAAAAAGTTCACAATTTGCTTTACATGAATACAACGCTGCATTACTATATGCAGCTAAATATTTTGCTTAGGCGCATGTCTCTAATATAGACAAAGCAGACGCAAAATATCTATGTGTAGGTCTCAAGGGCTGGTAATGTTTACTCATAAGCCCTTTTTTGATAGCTAGAATTTATAAAACTGTATCAAAATCAGATATTTACATAGGTGCTACTTACTTAGGTGCTACGGGTTGGATGTTATCTGCTAAGTGATTTAAGTTGAACCACTTAACAGATGACAACTATATTTTTGGTAGTTGATTAAATCGTTGATTAATAAGAAGCTTACATTATGGCATCCGAACAAACATCATCAGAATATATCTCTCACCATTTAACGCATTGGACGTATGGCTATCTGCCTGGGGAGGGCTGGAAAGTTGCTTACAGCGCAGAAGAAGCTGGGCAGATGGGCTTTAATGCCATTCATCTTGACTCTATGCTATGGTCAATCGGTCTAGGTATTTTGTTCTGTGTCATGTTTTGGATGGTGGCTAAAAAAGTCACCTCAGGTGTTCCTAGCAAAACTCAAGCAGCGGTTGAGCTGATCGTTGAGTTTGTGGACAACAACGTTCGTGACTCTTACAGCGGTACCTCAAAACTGATTGCGCCACTGGCTTTGACTATCTTTGTCTGGATCTTTTTGATGAACTTGATGGACTTAGTGCCCATTGACTTTATCCCGTCTCTAGCAGGGCAAGTTGGTGCGGCGATGGGCTATGACTCACATCATGTCTTCTTCAAAATCGTACCAACAACTGATCCTAATATTACGCTAGGTATGTCATTTGCAGTCTTTGCTTTGATTATTTACTACAGTATTAAAGCCAAAGGCGTTGGCGGATTTATTGGTGAATTGACGCTACATCCCTTTAGTGCCAAAAACCCAATCGTACAAATTATTTTAATCCCAATCAACTTTATCCTCGAGTTTGTTACTTTGATTGCAAAGCCTGTGTCACTAGGTTTGCGACTCTTTGGTAACATGTATGCTGGTGAGTTGATCTTTATTCTGATTGCGCTGATGCCGTTTTGGATTCAGTGGGCGCTGTCAGTACCGTGGGCTATCTTCCACATCTTAATCATTACCCTTCAAGCGTTCGTATTTATGATGTTGACAATCGTTTATATGTCACTTGCATCATCAACTGAACATTAATTTTTCTATAGGTAAAAGAGGATACATCAATGGATCCAGTATTAGCAGTATTAAACGGCTACACGGTTATCGCAGTAGCACTTCTTATCGGTCTAGGTGCACTAGGTACAGGTATTGGCTTTGCAATTTTAGGTGGTAAGTTCCTAGAAGGCGTTGCCCGTCAGCCAGAGCTTGGTTCACAATTGCAAACTCGTATGTTCATCGTCGCAGGTCTACTTGATGCGATTCCAATGATCGGTGTTGGTATTGCTATGCTATTGTTATTTGCAAGCCCTCTAGCAGGTTAATCAGAAAGCTCAGTTGTAAATGTTTGGCTTTTGATATTGGTAAGCTCAGTAGATCGTCAAAACTAGTAGACTTATAAGAGCCAAACATGATCAATGAAACTGATTTTTCATTAACAAAGAGGTGATCACGTGAATATCAATTTTACTATCGTCGGTCAGGCTATCTCTTTTGCAATTTTTGTAATTTTCTGCATGAAGTTCGTATGGCCACCGCTTATCGGTGCTATCAACGAGCGACAGCGCAAAATTGCTGATGGCTTAAATGCCGCAGAAAAAGCAAAAGCAGATTTGGCTTCCGCAGAGCAAGACGTCGAGCAAGAGCTTAATCTTGCAAAGACTAAAGCAGCTGCCTTGATAGAGCAAGCGAACAAAAGCGCCAACCAGCTCGTTGAAGATGCAAAAACACAAGCCCAAGTGGAAGGTGAGCGCATCCGTCAGCAAGCACAAGCGGCCATCGACCAAGAGATCAATCAGGCGCGTGAATCACTACGTGCTCAAGTGGCTGAACTTTCTGTACTTGGTGCCGAAAAGATTCTGCAAGATAGAGTCGATGCACAAAAACATGCCAGCATGTTAGAACAACTGGCGGCGAAGCTGTAACTGTGAGGATATAATGGCTGACTTATCAACCTTAGCACGACCCTACGCAAAAGCGGCGTTTGACTATGCCAATGATAACGGTGCGGTCAACGAGTGGGAAGACTTCCTGTTTGTTGCTAGCACCATTGTCCATGACAAATCGTTTCACGCCTTGCTAGAGAACCCAGCTGTTACGGCTGAGCACAATTCAGCCGCTTTAATCGATCTTTACGATACACAAGTAGCTGGCGCAAGCGACTCTGCCCTAAAGCAATTACTAGGTGAGAGTAAAGGCACACGTTACGATAGCAGCACAAGCTACCCTAAAGTATCTCTCGCGCTTAGCAACTTTATAAATCAGTTAGCGCAGCAAGAGCGTCTGGCACTGCTTCCTGAAGTTTATGAGCACTATCGTCGCCATAAAGCACTCAGCTTAAAGCAACTTGACGCCTATGTGACTTCTGCCTACCCACTGACTGACGCGCAGCGTGAAATGTTCCAATCGCGCCTTGCAGCATCACTAAATGCAAGCGTAGTGATTCACGAAACGGTCGACCCTAGTCTCTTGGCAGGCGCTACAATCAAAGTCGGTGACAAGATTATCGACGATTCTATGCGCGGTAAGTTACAACAGTTAAAAACACAGCTAATGGCTTAGTATGTTTGTAGGTACCAACCGATTGAGTTTGGGCCTCAAGGGACGTATTTGAGTCAATAGGCGAGTTATCATAAATTAAAGGAAACAAGGCAATGCAACAATTGAATCCAGCGGAAATCAGTAATCTGATTAAGCAGCGTATTCAAGACCTTGATGCAGGTGCAACTGCAAAAAATGAAGGCACAATTGTCAAAGTATCTGACGGTATTGTGCAGATTCATGGTCTTGAAGATGCCATGTACGGCGAAATGATTGAGTTTGAAGGCGAAATCTACGGAATGGCGCTTAACTTAGAGCGTGATTCTGTTGGCGCGGTCGTACTTGGTGACTTCCTAAAACTACAAGAAGGTCAAAAAGCCTATTGTACTGGTCGTATTTTAGAAGTACCAGTAGGTCCTGAGTTGCTCGGCCGTGTTGTTGATGCCTTGGGTAATCCTATTGATGGCAAAGGTCCTATCAATGCCAAGATGACGGATAAAGTCGAAAAAATCGCCCCAGGCGTTATCGACCGTCAATCCGTAGATCAGCCAGTAATGACCGGTTATAAAGCTGTTGACACCATGATTCCAATCGGTCGCGGTCAGCGTGAGCTTATCATTGGTGACCGTCAGACGGGTAAAACCGCGATGGCTATCGATGCGATCATCGCTCAGAAATCCTCTGGTATTAAGTGTGTCTATGTCGCTATCGGTCAAAAACGCTCTACGATTGCGAACGTTGTACGTAAGCTCGAGCAAACAGGCGCGCTAGAATATACCACGGTTGTTGTTGCATCAGCTTCAGAGCCTGCAGCGCTACAGTACATTGCGCCGTACTCAGGTTGTACGATGGGTGAGTACTTCCGTGACCGCGGTGAAGATGCACTGATTGTATTTGATGATTTATCAAAGCAGGCAGTCGCTTATCGTCAAATTTCACTACTATTACGTCGTCCACCAGGCCGCGAAGCCTATCCAGGTGATGTCTTCTATTTACATTCACGCCTGCTTGAGCGTGCATCACGCGTCAACGCGGATTATGTAGAGAAGTTCACCAATGGTGAAGTCGTTGGCAAAACTGGGTCTTTGACTGCTCTACCTATTATTGAAACCCAAGCCGGTGACGTCTCAGCATTTGTACCGACTAACGTGATTTCAATTACTGATGGTCAGATCTTCTTAGAGTCAAGCCTATTTAACTCAGGTATCCGTCCTGCAGTGAACGCTGGTATCTCGGTATCACGTGTTGGTGGCGCCGCCCAGACTAAGATTATTAAGAAACTCTCTGGTGGTATCCGTACCGCTCTTGCTCAGTATCGTGAACTTGCAGCCTTTGCTCAGTTTGCCTCTGATCTCGATGACGCCACACGCGAGCAGCTTGATCATGGTGAACGCGTTACAGAACTTATGAAGCAAAAGCAGTATCAGCCGATGTCTATCTCTGAGCAAGCGGCCGTTATCTATGCTTCTAACGAAGGATACTTATCGGATGTGCCTGTAGAGAAGATCGGTGCATTTGAAGAAGCTTACTTGCGTTATTTGCATGATGAGAAAAGTGACTTGATGAACGAAATTGATGACACTGCAAACTATAATGATGATATTGCTTCTCGCTTGAAGGTTGCAGTTGAGACTTTTAAACAAAACCACAGTTACTAATTAATTAGCGACTAAGTTAATAAATACTCAGTTAATAAAACTAAGTTCATAAAACTAAGTTAACGGGTTAGGCTGATTTGGTTGGTTGTATCAAGCGATGCAGCCAACTTCATATGACTATATAGTGCTACAAAATGCTAAGATACTGTTTATAGGTAACTTAATTATAAACATAGCATTGACGATATATCGTTATATTTGCTAATGCTTTTAACCCATTTATATTGGAATCATTATGGCAAGCTTAAAAGAAATACGTGCCAAAGTCACCAGTATTAAAAGCACCCAGAAGATTACTCGCGCCATGCAAATGGTCGCTGCAAGTAAGATGCGCCGTGCTCAAGAGCGCATGGACGTAGGTCGCCCGTATGCTGACAGTATGCGCCGGGTTATCTCACATTTAGTACATGCCTCATCAGATTACAAACACCCTTATATGGTATCGCGTCCCGTTGAAAAAGTGGGATACATCGTCATTACCTCTGATCGTGGTCTTGCTGGTGGTTTGAACATTAACTTGTTCAAAGCGTTATCTAAAAGTATTCAAGAGTATCAAAATCAGTCTGTACAGGCCGAGTTTGCAGTCATTGGCGCAAAAGGCGTCAGTTTCTTCAAAAACTTTGGCGGTAAAGTAACTTCAGCGGTGACTGATTACGGTGACAAGCCTACTTTTGAGCAGATCAACTCTCCAGTACAAGCGATGCTTGATGATTATAGCAATGGCAAAATAGATCGCATTTATGTGGTTTATAATAAGTTTGTCAATGCGATGACGCAAAAGCCGACGATCAATCAACTGGTACCTCTACCAGAGGGCTCGTTTGGGGATGAAGAGAGCGGTATACAAACAGAGCTAAGCTGGGATTATATTTACGAGCCTGACATCAAAACTTTGATTGATGATCTGCTTGGTCGCTACATTGAGTCAATTGTTTATCAAGCAGTTATGGAAAACGTGGCCTCCGAGCAGTCCTCACGTATGGTTGCGATGAAAGCGGCGACAGATAATGCTGGCGACTTAATTAACGATTTACAGTTGGTTTATAACAAGCTGCGTCAAGCGGCGATTACCCGAGAGATCTCGGAAATCGTTGGCGGTGCTGCCGCTGTTTCATAAGTGAAACCCTTTATAAAACCTACTATATACAGAAGTTCAAGGAGAACGCAATGAGTAGCGGTCGTATTGTACAGATTATTGGCGCGGTTCTCGACGTTGAGTTCAACCGTGACGAAGTACCCTCAATCTACGATGCTTTGCAAGTAGACGGTACTGAAACCACTTTAGAAGTCCAGCAGCAGCTGGGTGATGGTATCGTACGTACCATCGCAATGGGTTCAACCGAAGGCCTTAAGCGTAACTTGCCAGTGACAAACACTGGTGGTCCGATTGCTGTACCTGTAGGTATTGGTACTTTGGGCCGTATTATGGATGTTCTTGGTCGTCCTATCGATGAAGAAGGCCCAGTTGCAGCCGATGAGCGCTGGTCTATTCACCGTGAAGCGCCAAGCTATGCGGATCAGTCAAACAGTACTGAATTGCTAGAGACGGGTATCAAGGTTATTGATTTACTTTGCCCGTTTGCTAAAGGGGGTAAAGTTGGTCTGTTTGGTGGTGCCGGCGTTGGTAAAACGGTCAACATGATGGAGCTGATTAACAACATCGCTCTAAAGCATGAAGGTCTATCAGTATTTGCTGGTGTTGGTGAGCGTACTCGTGAAGGTAATGACTTTTATCACGAGATGCAAGAAGCGGGCGTTGTCAACGTTGAGGACTTTAGCAAATCTAAAGTTGCGATGGTATACGGTCAGATGAATGAGCCACCGGGTAACCGTCTACGTGTTGCACTGTCAGGCCTGACTATGGCTGAGTACTTCCGTGATACCAAAGATCCTGCTACTGGCAAAGGTCGTGACGTCTTATTGTTCGTTGATAATATCTACCGCTATACGCTAGCGGGTACAGAAGTCTCTGCACTACTAGGCCGTATGCCATCAGCGGTTGGTTATCAGCCAACACTTGCTGAAGAGATGGGTCTACTTCAAGAACGTATTACCTCAACGCAATCAGGTTCGATTACATCTGTTCAAGCCGTTTATGTTCCAGCGGATGACTTGACGGATCCTTCACCTGCAACGACATTTGCTCACTTAGATGCAACCGTCGTACTAAGCCGTGATATTGCCTCACAAGGTATCTATCCTGCTGTTGATCCACTAGATTCAACCTCGCGTCAGCTTGATCCACAAGTCATTGGTGAAGAGCATTATAATGTCGCTCGTGGCGTGCAGGAAGTCTTGCAGCGCTATAAAGAGCTCAAAGACATCATCGCTATCTTAGGTATGGATGAGCTATCAGAAGAAGATAAGCTAGTGGTTTACCGCGCTCGTAAGATTCAGCGCTTCTTATCACAGCCCTTCCACGTAGCTGAAGTCTTTACTGGTGCACCTGGTAAGTATGTTTCATTACGCGATACTATTGCGAGCTTTAAGGCTATTATCGCAGGTGAGTATGATGATCTTCCAGAGCAAGCCTTCTATATGGCTGGTGGTATCGATGAAGTAGTGGCAAAAGCTGAAAAAATGAAGTCTTCTGCTGCATAATCTACTTTAGACTATGAGTGAGTAGGGAGATTGACTACTCACTTATCAAGTAGCTACTTTTATAATGAGGAATTAGGTATGGCAACATTACAATGCCGCGTCGTAAGCGCTCGTGAAGAGTTATACTCAGGCGATATCAGTATGCTAATCGCAACGGGTATTGAAGGCGAGATTGGTGTATTGCCAGGTCATACGCCACTGATTACTTTATTAAAGCCAGGTCCGATGCGCGTACAAGCGGCAAATGGCGAAGAAGAAGTTATCTACGTCTCAGGCGGTGTACTTGAGATTCAGCCAAAAATGGTTACTGTACTAGCTGATACGGCTATGCGTGCAAATAACCTTGATGAGAGCAAAATCGTTGAAGCTCGCAAAAAGGCAGAGCAAATGCTAGTGAATCAATCTGATACGGTGCAAACCAATGCAGCTTTGGCATCATTAGCAGAATCAGTAGCACAGCTACAAACGATTCGTAAATTTAAGAATCGCGTCTAGTATTCTTATTAATAAAAAACAGTCCACTATGGGCTGTTTTTTTTGTCTAAAATTTATACAGCCTTGTTATAAAATAAAAGATATGGTTTGTACTGAATTTTTAATGACAACTATTAGTACAAAAATAGTTAAAATCATAATGAATCTGCCATTATATGAAGTGTCTTAAAGTCTTCACAATTTATTATCTTGTTGTAGGTATCAAGGTTTGTATCTGCGCATTACTAATAGTTAGATTATAAAATGATGAATAAGACAACAAGGCTCGCGCTAGGTTATAAATAAATTAATCTTGGACGTTAACTAAAATTTTAATAGGTATTATTTATAGGTTTTGTTAACGTCTATAAGCTATAGTATAGGAAGCTTAGGGTTTGGTAGTATACTGTGCTACCACACTTGCAATACTTAAACTAAGATAAGTCAAGCCGCTTTATTGGCATTTAATTTTGATCATTTACCATTTTTAATTTAGATGTATTAGAGGACACCAAAATGACCACGAATGAAGAAGACAACACCCCGCGAATTTTGATCGTTGAGGATGATGAGCGTCTGGCCATGCTGACCCAAGACTATTTGGTCAAAAATGGCTTGGAAGTCGCTATAGAAACAGACGGGAATCGCGCTATTCGCCGTATCGTCAATGAACAACCAGATCTAGTAGTACTCGATGTGATGCTACCAGGTAGTGATGGCTTGACGGTATGCCGTGAAGTACGTCCGCATTATCAAAATCCTATCTTGATGCTAACCGCTCGTACTGAGGATATGGATCAAGTATTGGGTCTTGAGATGGGCGCCGATGATTACGTTGCCAAACCTGCTCAGCCTCGTGTATTGCTTGCGCGTATTCGTGCGCTACTGCGCCGCTCAGAGAATGCGCCATCTGAGGATGTGCCGCAGCGCCTTGAGTTTGGTGAATTGGTTATAGACAATGGCGGACGTTCGGTTACCCTAAGCGATGAGTTGGTTGACTTTACTAGTGCTGAATATGATTTGTTATGGTTATTGGCTTCTAATGCAGGTCGTATCTTGTCTCGCGAGGATATCTTTGAGCGTCTGCGCGGTATTGAGTATGATGGTCAAGATAGATCTATCGATGTTCGCATCTCGCGTATTCGTCCAAAAATCGGCGATGATCCTGAAAACCCAAAACGTATCAAAACCGTTCGAAGCAAAGGCTATCTATTCGTAAAAGAAGGCAACTAGTTGGTTAAACTTATAGTAGCTTTCAACAAAAAACCAGCGTCAAGCTGGTTTTTTTATGGCACAGGTTTTAATTTTTAAACTTATTTATCTGATTATATGGTTTAATTAGCGATGATTGTGGGTAGTAGATCAGCATTTATCGTTTTGCTCCGTTATCTAAGTTTGATTGTCAGTAGTTGTATTGGTGTTTACCAGTTATTAGCGCCTTAGTATTTATCTCGATTTATAATGAGTGGTCATCGCACGTATGTCATTAGTTTCTTCTTTAAAGCATAGTATTTTTGTACGTATTTACGCCGGTCTTTTGATAGTCTGTTTGTGCGTGGCGTTATTTGCGCAGCTGCTCATGGATACGATCAATAAAGAGCGCGTACAGTCTTATCGCGAAGATATGGCAACAGGCGCTTTTTATCTTATTAGCGAAGGCATAGATCATCAAAAGGATGAGATACAACGAGACTATTGGCTCTCTGACGCCAGTAGTTTATTTGGCACTACTTTTAAAATAGTACCTATTGATACTATTGATTTTAATTCAAATGAGCTGCGCCGCCTCGATGATATTCAGACTATCGTGCGTTATAACAATCAACCGACTTATGCAGATATCTATCACAAGCTACCAGATGGTAGCGGTGTTTTGACCGCGAGGGTATCGCAAGTTACTGAGCAGCAAGTGCGTGCGATAGCAGTGTTTTTGTTAGATGATTTGTCTTATTACACGACTCTTTCTGAGAAGCGTGCGCGCCTAAACGTTTTGGAAGAAAAGTTTCCTTTTCCTTTGAGTTTTCAAGGTGTCAATGCGCTTGATTTAGATAGCGATCAGATGGCACGCCTTAGCCGTGATGAAGTCGTTATTTTATTGCAAGATACCAATAATAGCCAAAGTAACTCTTCAATCAAGATTGTTGTACCCTCTGAAATTAATGATATGGCGATTTTGATAGGGCCAGTACCGCTATTTAATTGGTTCCCGCTCAATCTAATCGTCAGTATGGTTTTGATCAGTATGTTTTTGATAAGCCTTGGGGTCTATGCTCTAATTTTCCCACTTGAGCGCAAACTGCAACTGATCCAAGTCGGGGTCAACGAGGTTAGTCAGGGCAACCTGGATATTCAAGTGCAAGTGATCGGTCAAGATGAGATTGCACGGCTATCAGCGACATTTAACGCGATGACTGAACATATCAAGCGTCTTATTGAATCACAGCGGGAGCTGACTCGCGCCGTCTCTCATGAGCTGCGCACGCCTGTTGCACGTATTCGTTTTGCAGTCGATATGCTAGCTGATACCGAGGATGAGGATTCGCGGTTTATGCAGCGTGATTATATCGATGAAGATATTGAGTCTCTAAACGGCTTGATTGATGAGATTTTGACTTATGCAAAATTAGAGGAAGGCTCACCCAAACTAGATCTTGAACCTGTTAATCTCAAAGAGCTCGTAGAGCAGATCGTACGAGAGACCAATGCGCTGGGCAAAGACATCAAAGTCGTCGGGAATCCGCCGAGCAGTAAAATCACAGCTATTGCTGATCGCCGCTATTTACACCGCGTGATTCAAAACTTAGCAGGTAATGCCCTGCGTTATGCGGAGACAACGATTACCATCAGTGCAGGTGTCAAAAAAGGCGATGCTTTTGTCAGCGTCGAGGACGATGGACAAGGCATTCCAGAGGCCGATCGCGAAAAGGTGTTTATTCCTTTTGCACGCCTAGATGATAGCCGTACGCGCGCCTCAGGAGGCTATGGTTTGGGTCTATCTATCGTATCGCGCATCGCTTTTTGGTTTAGTGGTAGTATGAGTGTGGATGAAAGCCCAGAGCTTGGCGGCGCCCGCTTTGTGATGACTTGGCCAATCAAGCCACTCACTCAGACGATCGCCGCCGATCAAATCACGCAAGAAAAAAGCGACCGTACTTTTGAGAGCTAAATAAAACGCAAAGATTCATCTGAAACATTAAGGCTTGAACAACAAGGCTTGAAAATCGACGCTTGAACCTGAAGGCTTGGATAAAAAGGAGATTAACTATGCCTTATCTATTTGGTGGCTTGGTATTATTAAATGCGCTCACGCTCGGCTACTTTTTATTTATCAAGCAGCCTACAACGACCCAAAGTTTGCAAGAGGCTCAGGCGCAGATTACGCAGCCCTTAGCCTTTACCAATAGCGCAAAATACATTCCACCGCCTATCGGCAGCAAAGAGTAGAGAGAATCTACTGCTAGTAGAGCTGTTTACTTTTAGAGCTATTTACTTTGTGTCCTCTGCTGTCTCAGTTGACGCGCGCTCATCCCCAGTAACTTTTGAGATGAGAGGTATACGTATACAGACCTGCAAGCCGCCCTCAGGATGATTGATGGCTTCAACCGTACCATGATGTAAGCGGGCGATTCGATTGACAATCGCCAAACCCAGTCCACTACCTTGAGTGGTACGCGCCGTTTCACCGCGCTCAAACGGCTGCATAATGCGCTCTAATTGATCCTCGGCCACGCCGTCGCCGCAGTCTCGTACGCATATTACCAGCTGCTCTTGGGCCTCTGTATTGATTTCGCTCTCACTGACAACATCCGCATCCTCTACTACAGCCGTCTCTGTAAAGGTCGGCACGACTGTCGCTGAGAGATATATAGGCGGCTTGCCATAACGTTTGGCGTTGTTGACCAGATTGATAACTAAGCGCTTGATAGAAAGAGGTCTGACCGGCACCTGCTTATGACATTGTGATTCATAGATAAAGCGCATAGGGGCGAATTGAACCATCACTTCATTAAATATCGTATCCAGATTCGTCAAACGCACAGGTTCATCAGAACCATCTTTCATATAAGAGATGAACTGCTCTAAGATAGCGTCCATATCCTCGACATCATAGATAAGACCTTCCCGAAAAAAGTCATCAGGTAGCATCTCAGCGGTCAGGCGCATACGGGTCAGCGGCGTGCGCAAGTCATGAGAGATGCCAGCTAGCATAATCGTACGCTCTTTTTGCGCCTGACTTAGAGTAGTAAACAGACGATTAAACGCTGTGTTGACCTGCCTGATTTCAGTTGGGCCAGTAGTTGTTGGCAAAGTAGTAGCGTGACCTAGACGAATGTAGTTAGTCGCGGCACGTTGCAAATAGCGCAGTGGCCGGTTGAGCTGCTGCACTAGTAAGATAATAGTCAGCAAAGTCAGTATCGGCAGACCAATCAAGAATAGGATCAAAAGTGCAGGACTATATTGCGAATAGTAAACGACTGGCTCACGAATCCAAAAGCTCTTGTCGCCGCTGTCTTGCACCCAAAGCTGCGGTGTTGGTTTGAATTTAAAGTACACCTCTACAGGTCGACCCAATTGAGCACCAATCTCACTTGATAGAACATCGGTAAATAAGCCTACAAATATTTTGTCCTCAACCTCTGGAAAATCATTGGGGCTGTCAACCACTACAACGTGTGAGTGCTGATAGATCCATTGACGCACCCTAGGGTCATCTCGCCAGTCCTCACGCGCACCATTCATAAGACGCAGCTCACTGGTCAAATAGCGGGCGTGGTTTTTGAGCTCTGGCAAATATAGACTACGCCAAAAAAACAAAATCGTCAGGCCAACACTAATGAGCACAATAAAGGCAACGACTAGGGTAGTCAGCCAACTGTTTGAATAAGAGCGTTCAAGCCAGCTTTTGCGGCGCGGCATAAGAGGTGTAGTCATAACCATTTTCGGCATTTTTGATAAGGATTATAAAGTATAGTGCAATAGCGCAAGTGACGCTACGAGAACCCTCTGCCATTGCCCCTAAAAAGAGTTTGCAAAGTCAAAGGTTACGATGATAAATCATATATAACAGGGCACAGACAAAGCGGCACAAACTACTGTTATTAAATAAAAATAGTTTATGTTTTCAACATACGAAGTCTATGATATAATTGTGCCCTTTTTGGTATACCTGCGAAAGAGAGAATTCACATGGTTGTTATTCGTTTAGCACGGGGCGGTGCCAAGAAACGCCCATTTTATCAAGTAGTCGTTGCTGATCAACGCCGCGCGCGTGATGGCCGCTACATTGAAAACATCGGCTTTTTTAACCCGCTCGCTAAAGAGTCAGAAGAAGCGGTACGTTTGAACATGGAAGCGTACAATGCTTGGATCGAAAAAGGTGCACAACCTTCAGATCGCGTGGCTTCTTTAGCAAAAGCTTACAACAAGTCTGCTAATACCGAAGCAACAGCTTAAGTTTTAGCTATTGTTTTGATTTAGTAATGGCTTAATTTTACCTTTGGGATAAATTAAGTAGCGCAGCTGGCATGACCAGTAAGCGCGATTAGTTGTTTATTATTGTTTTGTTTATTGGTTATAGCTACTGTCAGGTCAACCGTTATGTCTACGCCTACTGCTGATACGCTCATGAAAATCGGCCAGCTCAAAAAGCCTTATGGCATTAAAGGCTGGCTTTGGGTATTTAGTGATACGGATGAACGTACGGCGATATTTGATATGCAGCCGTGGTGGATGAAAACTGCCGCTGGCATGAAGCCTTTGACCGTAAAAGCTTGGCGCGAACAGGGATCGGGGCTTGTGGCTCAGTTTGAGCAAGTCCCTGATCGCAATGTTGCTGAAACGATGAATGGTGTTACCCTTTGGGTTGAGCAAAATGTGTTGCCTGAGACGAGTGATGACGAGCATTACTGGTCAGATCTAGTTGGTTTAAGGGTAACTAACGAGCAGAACGAATATCTGGGTGATATCGCTGAGATGTTCGAAACTGGTGCTCATGACATCATGCGTGTTGCAGCAACATCGGCTAGCTTAGATAGTGAAGAGCGCTTGATACCTTGGCACAAACAGACGGTATTACAGGTCGATACGACTGCCAAAACCGTTGTTGTGGCTTGGCCAAGTGATTACTAACTCATGATTAGTGACGCCTAATGTATTTTGCTGTTATCAGTATTTTTCCTGAGATGTTCGCCGCGATTCGTGAGTTTGGAATTACGGGCCGAGCAGTCGCTGGGAATCAGGTGACTATAGAATGCATCAATCCGCGTGACTATACCACTGACAATTATCGCCGTATTGATGAGCGCCCCTTTGGTGGTGGTCCTGGTATGGTGATGATGGCAGAGCCTTTAGCGCAAGCTATCGAGGATGCCAAGTTGCGTGCTGCCAAGTACGGTTGCCGTATCGATAAAGCGCATTGTCCGGTGATTTATATGTCGCCGCAAGGACAAACGCTCAGTGAGAACAGTGTGGTCAGTATGGCTAAGTTTGACGGCATGATTCTGTTATGTGGTCGTTACGAAGGTATTGATGAGCGTCTGTTATCACAGTATGTCGATATGGAGGTGTCACTGGGTGATTATGTGCTCACAGGTGGTGAGCTACCAGCGATGGTAGTTATGGATAGTGTGATACGTCGTCTGCCTGATATCATGGGCGATGATAAGTCCGCCATACAAGACTCGTTCGTCGATGGCTTGCTGGACTGCCCGCACTATACTAAGCCGCATGAGTTCGCTGATATGAGGGTTCCTGAAGTACTACTCTCAGGGCATCATGCTAATATCGCCAAGTGGCGCTTTGGACAACAGGTTACTCGTACCCAAGCGCGTCGCCCAGATCTATGGCAAGCCTTTACGCCAACGTCTGAGCAAGCAAAATGGCTTAAGGCGCTGGCTAAAGAAAACAAAGCAAAATAGTAAGTAAGTAATCAGAGTAAAAATTTGAGAATGTGCTGTTTATTGATGGCCGTATCTTAACCCCTTTATGTTGTATCTTGTTGATGACTATCACTATTTTGATAGTTGCCGATATTAGATATGATCAATTATTACAAACAGGTAGTATGCGTAAAGCCTCTATTATCTAATGTGAGGAGATAACTCTCATGAGCAACAAGCATCCATTGGTTCAAAGCGTTGAAAATGCGCAGCTGGTAGAACGTCCAAGTTTTAGTCCTGGCGATACCGTTGTTGTACAAGTAAAAGTACGTGAAGGTGAGCGTGAGCGTTTGCAGGCATTTGAAGGCGTTGTTATCGCTAAGCGTAACCGCGGCTTGAACTCTGCATTTACGGTTCGCAAAATCTCAAGCGGCGTTGGTGTTGAGCGTGCATTCCAGTTGCATTCACCAATCATCGATAGTATCGAAGTCAAACGTCGCGGTGCAGTTCGCCGTGCGAAACTTTACTACTTACGTGAGCGTTCTGGTAAATCAGCACGTATCCGCGAGAAGCTTGGCGCACGTCCAGCAAAACAAGGCGCTCAGAAAAAGACTGACGCTGGTGTTCCTGATGCGGTTGAGACTGCACCTGGTATTTAATGGGTCGAATACGACGTATACGTATTTCACTTTTTAAATACTGAGTATAAGTATCTAAGCTCATATCGACGTTGATCTTTGAACCCATTGTTTTTAGATCAGCGTAAAGCCCTTATTCATAGGTTTTATTATAAATAAGTAGGCGTACCAAAAAAGACAAAACCCCAATCTAGCAGATGTTAGATTGGGGTTTTTGTATGGGTGTTTTATTACCTTTATACATTATTCATAATATGCTTAAAAGCCTAATCAGGAATAGGCATGCGACTGCTTTGCTCATTAGACTTACTGTGCTTACGCAGACGGATATAGAGGTTTTTGGTCACGGTGGCAACCGTCTTTTGCTGCTCGTCAACGATATCTACGGTATATTCGCGAAATACCGCCTCCCCATCTTCAGTAAGACTACGGATAGTTGCAATCTCGCCTGCCGGTATTTTGATACGAGCAGTGACTTTGCTGTTGCCCGGCGCAACAAAATCAATATGTGAGCTTTTATCCCAGACTACATACTTGCTACCCAATTGATGCATCAGCATAAGCATATAAAACGGATCTACCATGGAGTAGAGGCTACCACCAAACTGCGTGCCGACAATGTTCTTGTTCAAAGCGGTCAAGCCCATACTAACCACGCAAAGTCCTTGATCCAAATCCACATAGTCAATTTTGATACCTGCACCGACATAAGGGGCGTAGGTATTGATACGTAATTTGAGCAGGTGCGGCGTAAGTAATGGTACGATATTTTTTTTGGTATTGCGTTTTAGAGTCTCAAATCGTTTGGGTAGCAGTCGCATGATGTTATCCTTTTAACCTATAGTACTTTTTATCTTATCTACTGAGGGTGGTGCTATTGAGTGATATCAAAAGAAATCTATCATAATGAAAAGCGCTTGACACTACTAGCTTCAATCGGAAATAAAAGCTATTTTATGAATAAGCTGACCCCATCTCTTAACCATATAGGATATAGAACAAAAGGTATACTGCTATGCTGCAAAACGATGAGACTGATACGATAATACGCTGTGAGCTCTGTGGTCGTGATGAGTTGGTTTTAACGCGTCATCATCTAATACCAAGATCACGCCATAACAAATCGCGCACGCAGCGCCACTTTGATCGTGAAACGATGAAAACCGACATCGCTATGCTATGTCGTCCTTGTCACAGTCAAATTCATCATCTCTTTGACAATCACGAGCTTGCTAATTATTATCATACCATCGAGCGCCTACAAGACCACAGCGAAGTACAAAAGTTTGTGAAATGGGTAAAAAAACGTCCTTCAGGTCTAAAAATAAGAGTAAAACGCTGATATATGTTGGTTAATATCCACACTAAGCTCGTATTATAAATGCTAATGTCCTACAATAGTCGCTTATTTTTTGGACGATTATGTTTGTCATAGCTTATATCGTCATTCTATCAAAATCTCAGAAAATGTGAGGAGATATGATGAATAATACGCAAATACCCGCGACTGAACCAACCAAGCAGCAACCACCTTCATCTGATCATGAGCACTCTGCAAAAAGCTACGTTGATCTTCACAAACCTAGTTCTAGTTTTAAAACCCGTAACGCTTATCTAGAACGTGAGCTACAGATCATGCAGCCCAAGCGTTGGGGTGTGAATTTACCTTTTCGCGATTATCGTTTTGAATACGAGGATACTATCCCAGCTATGGCGGCGATGATCGGCAAGGTGGTGATGGTAGGGGCTATTGCAGCTACTTTTGCAGGGCCACTGGGTTTAAGTGACGCTTTTGTACTCGAAAACGTCCGTTACGAGCTGTTGATTGTTTCCTTCTTTGTTATCTTATTTTCAGGCTTTTTTTTACCGACGGCGAATTTGGCAGGTACTCATGGGCCGCTGATTCCACTGATTCCTATTGTGGTTGCCGCAGGTGGTCACCCGATGGCTTTTGGTCTGCTGATTGGTGCGTTTGGGTTATTATTAGCCATTAGTAAAGGCGGAAGTCTGCTGGCAAACTTGACCAGTAAAGGCGTGTGCGGGGGTCTGCTGCTATATTTGGGCTTTATTGGAACTACCTCGCAGGTCAAAAACCTATTTGCTTGGGCAGAGGGCATTGGTATGGCGCATATTGCCTTTACCGTGATCTTGCTCACGATTGTGCTATACGCGGTACTAGAGAATTACCAAAAGCGCTGGCTCGCTGTGCCACTGAGCTGTTTGCTTGGCGGCGGTGTCGCCTTTGCTATGGGCGCGCCGTTTACGTTCAAAACGCCGCCAGGTTTACCAAATATGAGTCCGATGTACTGGTGGGGCGAGAACACGGGCTGGATGTTGGGTCTACCTACTATTGAGAGTTTTATTGTAGTATTGCCGTTTGCTATTTTGGCAGTCGCAATGTGGTCGCCTGACTTTTTGGGTCATCAAGTGTTTCAAAAGATCAGCTACCCTGAGCGTACTGAACGGGTACAGATGAATATCGATGACACGATGGTCAGCGCATCAGTACGTCAAGTAGCAGGCTCGGTATTGGGCGGTGCTAATTTTGCCTCATCATGGGGTACTTATATCGTTCCCGCTGCTATTGCTAAACGTCCTATTCCGGCAGGCGCAGTATTGACAGGACTGTTTTGCTTGATAGCAGGGGTATGGGGCTATCCTATGGACTTAGCCATTTGGGAGCCTGTCATGTGCGTGGCCTTGATCGTAGGGGTGTTTATCCCGCTTCTTGAGGCGGGTATGGAGATGACGCGTGAAGGCAAAACCACCCAGTCGGCTGCGATTGTGGTGTTTGCCTCGGCACTAGTGAATCCAGCTTTTGGCTGGTCGATCACGCTAGTGCTTGATAATTTAGGATTGATTGGCTCAAAAGAGCGTAGTGCAAATTTATCCAAAATGAGTCGCTGGATAATACCAGTCGTGACTTTTATAATACTAACAGGTGTGATGGCTATGGTCGGTATGCTTCCAGGTATCCCAGCGCTAGCGCCAAGCTTTCGTCAGTGAGTTTTTGGGATAAAAGTCAGCTCTGTGCTGGCTTTTTATGCTGGTAATCCCTTGATAATTATCCTGATAGTGTTTCTTGCAAAATGCCTGATATTGCCCCATCAATAAGCGTAACTTAGTATTTTATGAGTATGATTGTTTATGGACAAGGTCTCAGTCGTGGATATCACTGATAATAAATCAAAAGACAGCAACAAAGAAGACAAGCAGCTGCGTCTTAAGCATCTCATCAAGCGTCTGCCAAATCTGCCAGGCGTCTATAAGATGCTGGGTAAAAACGGCGACATCCTCTATGTTGGTAAGGCTAAATCCCTTAAAAGTCGGGTGAACAGCTACTTTGCCAAAACCATTGACCATCCCAAAACGCGCGCATTAGTTGCTCGTATCCATAATATCGAAACTATCATTACTCGTAGTGAGACCGAGGCACTGCTACTTGAGCAAAACCTCATCAAAGAGTATCGTCCGCCTTATAATGTGCTATTACGCGATGATAAGTCCTATTTGTATGTGTTTATCTCAGCGGATAAGCCTTATCCAAGATTGGCTTACGGACGCGGTAAAGGCAACCATCAAAAGGGACGCTTCTTTGGGCCGTTCCCGTCAGCGCATGCCGCAAAAGAGACGCTGGTACTGATGCAAAAGATGTTTCAGATGCGCCAATGCACTAATACCTTTTTTAAGCAGCGCAAACGCCCGTGTCTTGAGTATCAGATCAAGCGCTGCCGTGCGCCGTGCGTTGGTCTGGTATCCCCTGAAGAGTACGCTGAGGACGTCAACAACACGGTGCGGTTTTTGAAGGGTGATTCAAGCGATATTCATAGTGCACTGATCGATAAAATGGAGCATGCCGCAGAAGAATTAGACTTTGAAAAGGCGGTATTTTATCGTGATCAGCTCTCTATGCTGCGCGAAGTACAAGCGCGGCAAGCGGTCTATACGGTACAAGGCGAAGCTGATGTCATCGCGATATCGAGTCAAGCGGGCATGAGCTGCGTCAATGTGCTCACGGTGCGCGGCGGACGGGTACTTGGCGGTAAAAACTACTTCCCTGATGTCGATAGTAGCGAGCCACTAGCAGATAACTTATCTGCCTTTATTACCTCGTTTTATTTTCAGGTGACTGATGATCTACCAGCTGAGATTATTCTCAGTCATGAATTGCCCGATCAAGTAGCAGTAAGTGAAGCGCTAGCTACGCACTTTGGCAGTAAAGTGATTATCAAAACCAATGTACGTGAGCATCGCTCAGAGTGGCTGGATTTGGCCAAACTAAATACCAATAATGCGCTCAAGACTAAGCTTGGTGATTATCTAGAATTGCATGCTCGCTTTGGCGCGCTAAAAGACGTCCTAGCTGATGTCACCGATCGCACGATTGACCGTATCGAATGCTTTGATATCTCTCATACTATGGGCGAGGCGACGATCGGTAGCTGCGTAGTGTTTGATCAAGGCGGTGCGCGCCGGCGTGACTATCGTCAATATGCGATTCACGACATTATCGGCGGTGATGATTATGCAGCGATGAAACAAGTACTCACGCGCCGTTATAAAAAACAGCCATTACCAGATTTGCTTCTTATTGATGGCGGCAAAGGTCAGCTAGGCATTGCAAAAGAGGTGCTGACGGAATTAGGTATTCTTGGCGATACCTTGCTGGTTAGTGTGGCAAAAGGCGAGGGGCGAAAGGCGGGGCTTGAGGTCTTGCACTTTATCGATCATGAGCCGCTTGATTTGCCTATGGACAGTAAAGCACTACATTTACTGATGCATATTCGTGATGAGGCGCATCGATTTGCCATTACCGCGCACCGCAAAAAACGTGATAAGCGCCGCTCATCGTCAGTACTAGAAGTCATACCGGGACTGGGTGAAAAACGTCGCCGTGATCTGCTCAATCATTTTGGCGGTATACAAAAGCTACTTGGTGCCTCGCAGCAAGAGCTGGCAGGAGTTGCAGGCATCGGTCCGGTACTAGCAAAAACGATTTATAAAGTGTTGCACGAATAATCCGATTCATCATAAAAAATGCCAACAGCGATTGTGCTGTTGGCATTTTTGATTTAATTGTTGAACTGATTTTATGTGAACGTTAGCGGATCAGTCTTCTTGTCTCTTATAAGTCACAAAACGATAGTCCAGCTTGCTTTTATCATCGTGCATCTGCTCAGACTCTTGCGCCACTGCAAAGTCATCAGGCAGCTCTGGATAAAATGCATCACCACACTCAATTTGGGTCTCGACATGGGTCAGCTCAATACGATCAGTGTACATCATCGCGTCTTTGAACACTTTCTCACCGCCAATAATCCAAATGGTCTCAAGATGCGCGCCATGCGCTAGGCTCGCCGCTTGCGTCAATGCATCGTCCAAATTGTGCATGACATAAGTATTCTCGTTATCTTTTAGACCCTTTTGCTCAGCATAGTCCATCTGCGTGCTGATAATAAAGTTAGCACGTTTTGGCAAAGGTTTACTGCCCATCGACTCGAAAGTTTTGCGGCCCATGATGACGATGCCTTGAATATCATCGGCATCGCTTTGTTTAGTGGTCATCTGTTTAAAGTGCTTAAGATCCGCTGAGATATGCCACGGCAGCGCATTGTCTTTTCCGATACAGCGATTACTGCTAATAGCAGCGATTTGGGCAACTTCGGTATGGGCATAACTCATGACTTATCCTTATGACATAAAAGTAGAAAATATTTATACGGCAACTTTGGCTTTGATAGCCGGATGCGACTCGTAACCTTCAACGCTAATGTCTTCGTATTTAAAAGCAAAAATATCATTAACATCACGACTCAGTGTTAATGTCGGCAACGGCAAAAGTGTCCGCGTTAATTGTAGCTCTGCTTGTTCGCGGTGGTTTTGGTAAATGTGACAATCGCCGCCTGTCCAGATAAACTCGCCAACCTCTAATCCGCACACTTGCGCGATCATATGGGTCAGTAGCGCATAACTAGCGATATTAAACGGTACGCCCAAGAACAGATCGGCTGAGCGCTGATAAAGCTGGCAGGAGAGCTTGTTGCCTGCGACAAAGAACTGAAATAGCGTATGACAAGGCGGCAGCGCCACTTGGTTGGCCTCTACAGGATTCCAGCCTGAGACGATTAAACGGCGTGAGTTGGGATTGGTCTTTATTTGCTCAACGACCTCGCTGATTTGATCGACGCCGTCATTATTGTATTGGCTTTGATGATTGTGCTGACTCTGCTTATTCGTCGCTATTTTAGCAGCGTCATCCTTCTTACTTGCGCCATAATTGCGCCACTGATGACCGTAGACTGGGCCTAGATCACCCGCAGGACGGTTGAAGCGCGCGGTCTGCTCGCCAGTTGCCCATTCATTCCAGATACGCACACCGTTTTGTTGCAGATACTCAACGTGAGTGCTACCACTCAAAAACCATAATAACTCATAGACGATGGACTTAAAGTGCACCTTTTTGGTCGTCAGTAGCGGAAAGCCATCAGCCAAATCAAAACGCAATTGCGCGCCAAAGTGACTAAGCGTACCTGTCCCCGTACGGTCGCCCTTTTCGGTGCCGTTGTCCAATACATACTGCAGTAAGTCGAGATAGGCTTGCTCGTTTTTGTTGTTACTAATCATAAGATGCTCTCTAGCGCTTTAATAATGAATTAATAAGCTTGCTTGCCCCAATCATAAACACTGCGTCTGTAAGCCAAGATAATGAGAACGATACCGATAATAATCATCGGCGCACTTAATATCTGCCCTTTGGTCACCCAGCCTAATAAGATAAAGCCTTGATCAGCGTCAGGCTGACGGAAGAACTCAGTGATAAAGCGGCTAAAGCCATAACCGAGCATGAACACGCCAGTTACCGCCATACGTGGGCGCGGTTTTGACGAATACCACCATAATAATAAGAAAAGAAGCAGGCCTTCAGTGAGCGCTTGATAGAGCTGCGAAGGATGACGCGGCAATAGGTACTGTCCATTAACCTCAGTCATTATCGTTTGTAGAGCTGGATTGTTCTGTAGCAGCTGCATATCGAACGCCGCTGCTTGCGGAAAGTAGGTGAGCCAATTATAGCCGCCATCAGAGACGCGTCCCCAAAGCTCGCCATTAATATAGTTTCCTATGCGCCCAAATAACAAGCCTGTCGGCACGCAAGGGACAATAAAATCGAGCACTTGAAACGGCGTCTTTTTGTATTTGCGGGCAAAGTACAACATCCCAAGTGCCACACCGATCAGGCCACCATGAAAGGACATACCGCCTTCCCAGACTTTGAGCAAGTAGGCGGGGTTTTGTAGTAGCTCGCCGAACTGATAAAATAACACGTAACCAATACGCCCGCCCAAGATGACGCCGAGTGCACCAAAGAACACTAGATCTGAGACCATATCTGTAGACCAAGCCTCAAGCTTGGTGCTGCGATACCACGCCAGCCCGTAAGCGGCAGCAAAGGCCAGTAAATACATAAAGCCGTACCAGTGGACTTCAACAGGGCCAAGCGCTAAGGCAACAGGGTCATACTGGGGATGAATCATCATAAGGGCATCATACAATTGATAATAGAATGTGGCTCATAATAGCAAAAATAGCTCTTTAGGCATACCATCTTGCTCTAAGCAAAAACTGACTTGACATAAAAAGCAGCCTAACGCGCAAAGTTACGGAAACTTTGACTATTATCCAGTAACTCGTAACGCTATTATCTAGATAAAGCGCTTAAAACTCGCTAAGATGAAAGGCTAAATGCCTTTGCAAAAAATCTGCTAAATATTAAAAGTTAGGATAGTAAGAAAGCAATTTAAGGGATGACTATTTTAAAGGACTATTATGTTAAACCATTTTGTACAGACCTCTGAGCCATTATCTAGACGGTTATTAAGTAAAAGCGCTTTTTCACTTAGCTTAGCTAGTTTGGCATTTTTTAGTATAAATACGGCTCAATCAGCGCCAAGTAGTATTGAGCAAATCACTATTTATCAAGGCCTAGCAAGCGTGACTCGCGCGCTACCTACTAGTGGAGGCGGCGAGCAGACCCTAGTTTTTTCATGCTTATCACCTTTTATAGATCAAAATAGTCTGAGCGTACAAGCAAGTAGTGGCGTCAATATCGGTGAGATCAGTACCGAGACGCTCAGCGGCGAGCAGGCGGCGCAGTGTCAGTATCAAGCAGATGCCGCTGTCCAGACTAAGCAAAACAGCCTCGCTGAGATTACCGCGGAGCTAGAAGCGGCGCGCTTGGCAAAAGCATATCTTCAAAATCTTACCAAAGTCACTCAGATCAGTACTGATGGTACGCCATCGAGCAACGCACGCGATATCGAGGCTCAAGCGGCAGCAGTCAATAAGAGAATATTAGCCATACAGCAGCGCCAGGCATTGGCGCAAGACGAGCTCAATCAGCTGATGGCTGGCAGCGCAACCTCGACGGGTACGACAGTGACACAAGTAAGCGTGCGCACTGCTAGTCGCACGCCTGCTGCAGTCAAGCTGCACTATCAAGTACGCGGTGCCAGTTGGGAGCCGACCTATCAAGCGCGGCTAAATACCAATACTGAGCAGCTTAATATTACCGCCTCAGCGATTATTGCTCAGCAAACTGGCGAGAACTGGAGCAATGTGCCGCTGACCCTTAGTACCGTCAATCCCAATCAAAACACTACCAGCCGATTGCCGCGTGTTAAGCGCTTGGGGTTATATGATGAGAGCCGAGGTAAAATCGCTAGGAGTGCGGCACCAGTCATGGAGGCTATGCCTGTAGTCGTCTCTGGCGAAGCAGATTATGCGGGTGCTGATCAGCCTAATAGAGCGCCGCTACCGAGCTTTACGGTGAGTAGCCAAAACAAAAACGGTATTATCGAGTACCGTCTGCCGCAGCGCGTAAGTATTCCAAGTGATGGTAGACGCGTGCGCACTGTACTCGATGAGCAATCAGGAGCAAGCAAGCTATGGCTGCGTAGTACGCCAAGTATAGAGACCGCAGCGTACTGGTATGCCTCAGCACCATTTATTACCCCAGCTTGGGTGGATGGCTCATTGCAACTATACCGTGATGACAATTATGTCGGTCAGTCGCGTTATAGCTATCAGACGCTAAAAGAGCAAGGCATTGGTTTTGGAATTAATCCCAATATTCTCGTCAAGGAGATCAAAGACGATGACAAACAAGGCGATAAAGGCGTGTTTAATCGCACCCAGACACTAACCACCACCCAAGCGTATCAGTTTACCAATCAGCATAATAAGGCGCGTCAGCTACAAGTATTGGGCAGCGAGCCTGTCAGCCGCGATGATGATCTCAAGGTCACGGTAACCCATACGCCGCCTGTCACTGAGCGCAATTGGAATGATAATCAAGGTATGGTCGCTTGGGAATTTACGCTACCTAGCAAGCAATCAAAGATTATACAATCGACATCACAAGTGAGCTATCCTGCGGACAAAATATTGACGGGTAATTGATATCTGGTTTTAGCCATTTACGCTTTTATGAATAAAGGATAACTATGTGTATTGTCGCTATCGCTTGGCAGCTATTTGACGATCTGCCTTTGGTTTTACTCTCTAACCGTGATGAGTTTTTGGAGCGCCCGACCACGCCTGTCCATCAGTGGGATGATGCGCCTATATATGCCGGGCGAGATAATAGGAGCGGCGGCACTTGGCTTGGCATTCATCAAAATAAAGATGCTAACGCCATACAACAAAATGGGCGCTGGGCCGCCGTTTTGAACTTTCGTGATGGCGTGCAAGCACGAGAGGATGAGCGCTCGCGCGGTGAGCTGGTGACTGAATTTTTGCGCGGCACTCAAAGTCCGATGGAGTTTGCACGGCAGATTAAGTTGCAAGAGTACGCAGGGTTCAATCTTATCGTCGGGGATGCGCAGCAAGCTGTTGCCGTCAATAATCGTGGTCATGCCCCAACGCCACTGTATGCAGGCTTGCACGTATTATCTAACGGACAGTTTGAGGACAACTGGTTTAAGACCCAAAGGCTACGTGGTCGCTTGCGTCAAGAAGTCTTGCCACTTATCGCTGAGGATAGTCATCCTGACTACTGGCAAGCGGCGGCGTTCAATGTCATGTCCGATGTAACGCCTGCGCCAGTAGGGCAATTACCAGAGACGGGAGTGGCGACAGATATCGAGCAAGCGCTATCCTCTATTTATATAGAGCCTGACAATATCTTGGCACTAACTAATGGCCTCATGCCAAGTTACGGCACGCGGACACAAAGCATCTTAACCTTGCATAATAAGCAGGATGAGTCAAAAATAAAGGCGCAATTGATTAGTCTTGAAACTGATAACCTTACTTCTAGGGTTTAAAGTAGTTCGGGAAATTTACGCTAATACTAATCTTTGTAGGCTGTGGCTTTAGCCCAGCTCAATACTTTGCAAAAGCAAAATGCTGGGCTAAAGCCACAGCCTACGCAAACATTGTCAAATAGTTGATGCTTTTTAGACCTATCACTTTTGATAAAGTTAATCGTAATTTCTAGGTTAGTATAAATTCAACAGACCCTAAACTATAAAATTTTTATTTTAAATAGATAGGTCAACATAAAAAATGCCCGCCATAATATCTGATTGTTTAGATATTACAGCGAGCATTTTTCGTTTGTGCAAGCGCTTATTCCATCAGCAAATGATTGTTCTGCTCAGGAATAATCAGCTCTTGTCTAAGGGGTAATTCGCGTGCTAGCTCCTGAAGCGCACGGCGGTAAACCCCGCGTTTAAAGTGAATCACTTGTCCGAGTGGATACCAGTAGCTGACCCATTGCCAATGGTCAAACTCAGGTTTTCCTTCATCAAAGCGAATGTGTTGTGTATTTGGCTCATCTAAGCGTAGCAAAAACCATTTTTGTTTTTGCCCAATACATAAAGGATGCTGTCCGTGGCGCACGTAGCGCTTGGGTAGACGATAGCGTAACCAATCTTGCGTTACCGCTAATAAATCGACATGACGTGGATGCAGGCCGACCTCTTCCCAAAGCTCACGATACATCGCGTCCATAGGAGTCTCGCCGCGATCGATACCGCCTTGCGGAAACTGCCAAGCGTTGTGACCTATACGTTTTGCCCACAGGACTTGTCCTTGTGTATTTGCCAAGATGATACCGACATTGGCGCGAAAGCCGTCTGCATCTATCATGACTAAACCTTTTAAATGTGATAAAAATAGCTCATTTTAAAAAGTATAATGATAGCCATCATAATTATTATAAGGTGATGGCTGTCTATACTGAGTCAAAATGAGATTCATTACCACCATTAAACCAAGAAACCGACAAAATGTGTAACGCTATTTTGCTATAAAATGTTTCACAAATTTAATCTTTTAAAATCAGTGGTTTACGCGCGATATAAATTTAGAGTTATTCACTCAGTTTCATCATAAAAACAACCAAGTCATCTACTAAAAATCTATCCACTTCTAAAAGCTACTGCTTACTCCAAAATCGATTGAATCATTAACGACATGTGACAATCACGTCATAAAATCTGGTTTTGGCTTGTGCTACACTAACCAAAGTGCAAGTTTAGACTCGCGTAGATAACATTGAGATAGCGATTAATAAAGGACGATAAATAATGTCAGAATCAAAAGCAAGCGTCATATGGCAAGACAACAAAGCCTTTATGGGCGTATCACCATCAGGGCATGACGTACAAATCGACGCCGACAAAGAAAAAGGTGCAAGCCCCATGGAGCTTATACTATTGGGACTTGGTGGCTGTGCCAGTTATGATGTGGTCGCTATTTTACAAAAGTCGCGCCAAGACGTCAGCGATGTCCGCTGCGAGTTGACCGCTCAGCGTGCCCAAACTGTACCTGCTGTTTATACGGCTATTCATATGCATTTTGTGGTCACAGGCAAAGACGTGTCTGACAAACAGATCGAACGCGCTATTAGGCTGTCAAGCGATAAATATTGTTCCGCGAGTCGAATGCTAGTGCAGGGCGGGGTAGATATCACTCACGATTTTGAAAATATCGCAGGTTAGGACAAACCCAATGAACATAATTTTTGGATTGATGTCTGATACTGCAGCTTCTGCAATATGGGCAATGGTGGTAGCTAGCCTGTTGCCTTTAATAATGGCGATAACTGCCAAAGCTTTTGGCGGTTTTAGATTGGCTGATAACGCACATCCGCGCAGATTTTTGCAAGATACGACTGGACCTGCCGCCCGCGCAAATGCCGCCCAGCAAAACAGTTACGAGACATTGCCTGTGTTTTTGGCAGCAGTAATCGTCGCTATGCTGTTCTTTGTACCGCAGTCTATTATCAATGTATTGGCATGGTTATATGTGCTGATACGGGTAGGTTACTGCGTCGCTTATATCACTAATTTGGCGACGTTTCGCTCGGTACTATGGGTGCTATCGATGGTCTGCTCACTAATGCTGTTTTATTTAGCAATTAGGATGAGTACTTAAGAAGTAAGTTGTTAGCACAGAGTGAGGCAAATCTGTTACTAGGTACTCGCTCTTAATGTCTTAAAGTTTTAACGGCTTAAAGTTTTAATGTCTTGTAGTTTTACTGATAACTGCTTTGTTTTATCGCCTCAATGATAGCGTTTTTGTTCTTTTCACGTTTGATACTATTCCATAACGGCTGAGCCTCGCTATAGCCTTTGGTCAGCATACCAAGCCACTGTTTGTAGCGACCAACGAGCACGACATCATTCTTCGCTTGCCCCTGCAAAAATGCAATCTGATGACTGGTTAAATCCTGCCATGCCAGATGAGTATGGTCTGCGTTGTCTTCTTTAACATCAACTTGAGCAACCAGATCGGGACGCGTCACCGCACCGCGACCGAGCATCAAATGATTAGTCCCTGACTGCGTCATACAGTTTTGCGCCTGCGCGCTTGTCCATATCTCACCATTAGCAATGACTGGAATTGATAGCTCATTAAAGCTCTGTATTTTGTCCCAGTAGGCAGGCGGCTTATAGCCTTGAGTTTTGGTACGGGCATGAATGGTTAACCAATTTGCGCCACTAGCGTCGATCGCTCCGCGTATATCATCTATACGACTAGTATCGGTATAGCCGAGACGTATCTTCGCTGATACGGGAATATCAGCAGGCACCGCTTTTCTGACTGCGCTGATAATGTCGTACATGACTTCTGGTTCATCAAGCAGTACTGAGCCGCCGCGATGACTATTGACGGTCTTGGCAGGGCAACCAAAATTAATATCGATAGCTGGCGCGCCAAGCTCGCAAGCGAAAGCGGCGTTTTCTGCCATCAGATTTGCCTCACTACCGAGCAGTTGAATATGAATAGGCGTACCAGCAGTCGTCTTGGCATCCTGATGCAGCTCTGGCACGTATCTATAAAACACATGCGCTGGCAGCAAGTGCTGAGTGACGCGAATAAATTCACTAACGGACCAATCATAAGGACGCCCTAAATCCGTCGCTATCTGAGTTAGAATCTGCCGCATTAAAGGGTCAGTTAGGCCTTCCATTGGGGCTAGAAGGCGGACGGGATTGTTGAAAAGTTTTTGAATATGGTTCGGTTGTACTAGCAATAAGGTCTGCTGATTGTCGTTATTCATCGGTATGTATTCGTTGTTATCTATCGAAAGTATTTATAAGATTGGAAAACTAATGGCCACGTTTTTAACACTACTTTTAAAGTGACCAACGCTGCTTATTTACTCAAAATTACCTTTTTCCCCGACTGCAATCCTAATATCAAATCTTTAATATGATGAATATCTAAATTGGCTTGCGCGCGCGTACAAGCAACATACAACAAGCGCAATTCTTCAGGGCTAATCTTAATGCCGTTAGTGGTGACATCATAATAGAAGTCATCATCGAGCTGAACTTTGCCCCATTCTAGTCCTTTAGCTTTGTGCGCGGTAGAGATGACATAATCAGCATTCTCAATTCGTGTCAGACTATTAACTGCTTGGGTGAGTACATTGGTGCCATGATCATCGACCAGCTTGACTAAGGTTTTGAGATCGCTACCCTCATTGGTTTCTGAGTACTCTTGCACATCCGACCAATTGTAAAAGTAGGCAAGCTCTGGCACTCCATAAGCGGATTTACCATTTTTAAGGTTCTCAGCCGCCTGACAGAACTTTAGCATACGATCAGTATCTGCTTGCAAGGCTACGCGGTGTCCAAGTTTCAGTCCTGTCAGTAGCTGCGCCATGGCAGCTGCATTGGTTCGACAGAGTATCGCGTCCTTTTTACTATGTACTAACCCTTTTTCTGTAGAGGACTGCTTGGCAGGATTACCTTTTAACGGCACGTCCTCTTGCAAGGCTTTGAGCAAAGTATTGGCCACCTCAGCGATAGGTTCACCAAATCGAAACGACTGCGTCAGTAGAGTTTGCGGCAGCGGTAGCTTTTTCATGGCGTTGACTGCGCCGCGCCACTCATATATCTGCTGATGAGCGTCGCCAACATAGATGACCTGCCGTGGTTGCTGGGTCAAAATCCCCATCATTAGTGGATCGGCGTCTTGCGCTTCATCAAACAAGATAAAGTCGGCAGGAATGCTAGGTTTTGAGAGTGCCCAAAGTTTGAGGTAAATGTCATGACCGATACCCGCAGGATGGCGGGCGTCAATCGATTGTAGCCAGCGCTGTTCGACAGCAGGGTAGAGCATCTCACGCAGCTGCTCGGCGTCTGACTCATCAAGCCAACTTGGGAATAGGATATGTCTTGGCGCAGGGTAGCTGGCATGAGTGCTACAAAAATTACTCACCGCATCACTGACAAAACGTGCCAATCTCGCTGGCGTCAAGGTAATGTATTTGTTGACACCGTCCATCTGCCGACGCACTTGCACCGGCTGCAAGCCCAAATCATCGCCCAAGCGTTTGGGCGAGAACCTAGGCAAGGACAATTTGGCGGTGATATCACGCGCTACGTGCCGATACGCCAATGAGTGAAAGGTGCGGCAATCAACGTGACCGGGGAATTTCGCTCGCGCATCGTTAGCGATTGCTTTGTTAAAAGCTAAGTATAAACCGCGCCCGCGCAAGCGCTCCCCGATAAGCTTAAGCGTCGTCGTTTTACCCGCACCTGCATAGGCCACTACTTTAAATGACTTTTGATCCATCGCCATATTAAGTGCATTTAGCTGCTCATCGGTGGGGTCGGTCATATAAGCGGGCATAGATGCAGACATAAAGGTTACCTAAGGTATGAAAGCTTATTTGCTCAAGCTAAAGTATTGGAATATGGGCAAAACAGCAGGGGCAAAAAAAGCCACTGTATTGGCAATGGCTGAGGTGCAATTAAAGGTAAAAATAAGCAAAAGCAAACGGGTGAAAAGCTAAGCTATAGTAGCAGATTGCGCGCCCTACTTTAAGTCAAAAAACCCCTAAATTCACCTACTTATCTAATTTAACGGCTGCTGTCGAATCAGCATTAGGTTCTTTTTTTATCAAAATTTTTGCCAAAAATAGTCCCAGCTCAAACAATAACCACATCGGAAACGCGAGCATTAGCATAGAGACGCCATCAGGTGGCGTGACTACCGCTGCAATCGCAAAACAGCCGACGATGATATAGCGGCGTTTATCTTCTAAGCTGTCAATGGAGACAATACCAGCTAATATCAACAACAAGGTCACTACTGGAATCTCAAAGGTTACGCCAAAGACCATAAATAGCTTTAGAGCAAAGCTTAAATAACTATCGATATCTGTCATTGGCAGCACATTTTGCGGTGCAAACACGATAAAGAATTTGAGCACGCCTTTGAGTACCACAAAATAGGCAAAAGCTACGCCTGCATAGAACAAAACAATAGAAGAAAATAGAACGGGGATAGCGACTTTTTTCTCTTTTTTATACAGTCCTGGGGCGACGAAAGACCAGATTTGATACAAGATATAGGGCATCGCAAAGAACGCGGCGACAAATATGGTCAAGCGTATCGGCGCCATAAAGTTTGAGGTAATGTCAGTTGCGATCATCGTCGAGTTGGCAGGTAGCTGCGCCACTAGCGGATCTGACAAAAAATCATACAGCTCACGGGAGAACCCAACCAGCGCCAAAAAGATAATCAAGATAGCCGCGCAAATCTTTATCAGATGCGCTCGCAGTTCAATCAAATGCTCAGTAATAGGCATATCGGCAAACGCGCCTGACAAGTTACCTGTTGAGGTGAGCTCCTCATCAGTTGCTATTTTTTCTTGGCGACTTTTTTGCCGCTTAAATAGCTTCATCAGTCAGCCTCCGAGATATTTTTAGAGGCGTAGGTATCGTTATTAAAATGAGAGGTTTTGTTCAAATCAACGTGTAATAAGACGTCCGCTTGATAGTTAGGCAAATAGGGTGGGGTAGGCAGTCGCCGCGCCTTATCATAAGCTCCGAGCCGAAACCACATGTTCTCCCACGGACGCGTAATGATAGGTTGAGCGTTTTGTTCGGTGTTATGACTTGCTAGCGCTTCTTGATCTTGCGAGTGGTAGCTGTAATCAGCTTGGTTAGGTACAGACGGCTTGATGTCGTCTGTAACACCGTCATCTACTTCATCGTCTTTGCCGCTCATATCTTTATTCTGTGACGATTCAAACTCTTTCATGCTACCGCGCATCTCTGCCATCTCGCGGCGCATATCCGCTTCTGTCTCACGGATTTTAGCCAGCTCTTTTTGCATCAGTTGCCGCGTTTCAGCCAGATCAAGCTCCGCTTCAATCTCTGATTGCAGCGTTGATATCGTACGGCGCAATTTGCCATACCATTGACCTGCCGTGCGCGCCGCTTGTGGCAATTTTTCTGGCCCCAAAACAATCAAAGCAATCACGCCAAATAAGAGAAGTTCAGAGAATCCAATATCAAACATAGTCGTTAAGCATAGTAATCAAGCATCACAGGTTGAAGGCAAGTGTTAGCACAAGCAAGCCTTTTATACTTTAGGGTTCTTACACTTTGGGGTTCTCGTTATCAGTACTAATAGGAGTCGCCACTTCGTCTACTCTCGTTCCTACATTTGCGCTATCACTCTGTTGCGTGCTGGCGTCATGATCAAGGACACGGTGCTTTTTTTGATGCTCGATATCTTCATCTTTGACCGCTTCTTTGAAGCCTTTGACCGCCCCGCCTAAATCTTTGCCTGCATTTCTAAGTTTGGAGGTGCCAAATACAATCACCACCACGACTAACAAAATAAGCCAATGCGTAATAGAAAAACTGCCCATAGTCGTATCCTTATGTCCTAATAAAACGTGTTTGCATTATAGCATCTAAAGTATTTAGTTATGCTGAGGTTATCATTATCCAGGTTAGCGCGATGCTTTTTCGTCAATACCAGATAAGCCAAAGCGGCGTCCTAGCTCAGAGAGTACAGCCTTGGATTCTATATCGAACCAAGATAGCCCAATCAAAGTATGAAACCAGACATCAGCCACCTCATATACAAGCTCATTATGCGCTTTATCGTATGCTGATGAGTCGAGGCTTTTATCGCAGTGCGCCAAATCTTTGGCAGCGATGATCGCTTCTATCGCTTCTTCCCCAACTTTTTCTAAGATTTTATTTAATCCTTTAGCATGCAGACTGGCAACATAAGAGTGCTCTGCGCTTGCACTTTTACGCTCAGCCAAGACCTGATCTAGTTGCGTTAAGATGGTGTTTTGTTGCAAATTACCATCATCTTTATCATTTGCGACAATTGTTTTAGGGTCAGTAGAATGAGCAGACGTTGTACTATAGATAGCAGCGGGATCTTTGATGACTTTGTCCACGCTTTGCCATTTAGGCTCTGCTCCTGACATATCTAAACGCTGATAAAAACACGACTCGCGCCCCGTATGACAGGCGATACCACCGATCTGGGTGACGCTGAGGACAATGACGTCTGCATCGCAATCTAGGCGAATATCGTGTACGAGCTGCGTATGACCTGAGGTCTCGCCTTTATGCCACAGTTTGGCACGTGAGCGTGAGTAGTACACAGCCGTTTGTGTTTGCGCCGTCAATTGCAATGCCTCAGAGTTCATCCACGCCATCATCAAAATACGTCCTGAGGTGTGATCTTGAGCAATCGCAGGAATTAGGCCTGCGCTATTGAAGGTTATGGCGTCAAGCCAAGCAGGTGAGGTCATAGTCTAAGGTCTTATTATAAACAGCAAAGGGAAGGTGCTAAATGAGCAAAGGTTTGAATAATAGATACTTATTACATTTATCTTTGTCGCTTTAGTATTTTAGAGAAGTTTTACCAAAGTGCAAATGCTAAAGTGTCAAAGGATAGCGAAGATAAGAGTTGTTATTTATAAGTAGGTCAAGATAAGAGGTGCTTTGGTACAAGTGATTGTTTGAGCACATCGTTGATGGTAGTAAGCTTTTGCAAACGGTAATCATAGTTGACAAAATGCTGGCGAGAATTAGCGATCAAGGAGTTATCAGACATACGAGTCACTCGTATGGCTATACTGCCGCCTTCGTCATCTATTTGCTCAATACCCACTTCAAAAAGTAGAGCTTCACGTACTCGTGCACGGCTAATAACGTGTACTTGCAATTTGTCAACGACCAAGCCTTGATTGTTTTCGCTAATCTCTTTAATACCTTTAAAATGCAAAAACTGTTCTCTAGCTTCCACCATCAACGCGGTTAAAGACTCAAGAGTTAGATATTGATTTGTATTGACCTCAATAGCTCGCACATGTAGCAAGGTTTCAAAAACGAATACTCTGCTATCAAATATCAGCGGTTGGCTTGACACCATTTTCTCCTAAGTATGGTTTGAGGTAGGTACTTTTATAAACGGGTACTTATATACAAGCATTTATACAAACAAGGTAGATTTAGTTGCTATTGTAGATACTAAAAAACGATGCTTAAAAAAACAATAATAAGTACAAGCGCATCGTTTTTAATGATAAAAAATTAAGTATACCTGATACAAAGTTTGCACGATGATTAAATATGAATAAAAGCTTAGATTTATCTTGAATTAATCACTCTATACTCTTTCGTTATGACTCTCAAAATTTCTTTGGCAAAACAGCGTACTATCTGCTAAAATAGCGCCTCCCACCTCGAGGCAAATAGCAGTTTAGTGATTATGAATATAATCACTGGGCATTACTCACTATTTGACGACCAGGTTCTAACACAGAAAAAGAGGCACATCATCATGAAAGTTAAGATGAAAACCAGAAGCGGTGCAGCAAAACGCTTCAAAAAAACAGCGAACGGCTTTAAGCGTAAGCAAGCTTTCAAAAGCCATATCTTGACCAAGAAATCACCTAAGCGTATTCGCCAGTTACGTGGTCTTAAGTTGGTAAGCAAATCTGACGAAGCAGCAGTTCGTCGTATGTGCCCCTACATCTAATAGATCTTTGTAACTCGATACAGCTTATTTTATCTTAAAATTCTTGGAGTAATTTATGGCCCGTGTAAAACGTGGTGTACAGGCAAATCGCCGTCACAAAAAAATCTTAAAGCGTGCAAAAGGCTACTACGGTGCCCGTTCACGTGTTTATCGCGTAGCGGTACAGGCAGTGACCAAAGCAGGTCAATATGCTTATCGTGACCGTCGCAACAAAAAACGCTCTTTCCGTCGTCTTTGGATTGCCCGTATCAATGCTGGTGCACGCTTAAACGGTTTAAGCTATAGCCGCTTTATCAATGGCATGAAAAAAGCCAACATCGCAATCGATCGTCGCGTTTTAGCTGACATCGCTATGCATGATGCTGCGACTTTTACAGCCTTGGTCGAAAAAGCAAAAGCGGAACTAGCATAACTATTAGTCTGTCTTTAGAGGCTTATATGCTAAGCATCTATTAGATAAGAGTAATATGCGTTATTAATAAAAGCTACCGCTGGTCGGTGGCTTTTTTTATATCAGATCATCTACTGGGGTAGAGCGTTTGCAAAATTTGCTCAAACCCCTACAATGACTTACCACTAATCATTTGTCTTAATCAGGAATAACACGTCTTATGACTAGCCCTGCTGCCACCCCCGATTTGTCGGCGCTACCGACCCTGTCCCCAGAGCTGAGTGAACTCAATGAGTCTCAGCTTAATGAGTTTGCTAGCGCCGCTGAAGCTTTAGTAGTGCAAGTCACTGATGTGCGTATTTTACAAGATGTGCGCGTACAATTGACGGGCAAAAAAAGCGCGTTAACGGGCTTCTCAAAGCAGATGGGTAAGCTTAGTAGCGACGACAAAAAAACCTACGGCGGCTGGTTGCACGGGGTGCGTAGCCGTATTCAAGAGGCATTGACCAATCAGCAGCAAAAGCTGGAAGTCGCGGCATTAAATGCCAAGCTGGCAAGCGAGAGCATTGATATCACTTTGCCAGCTCGCGGCGCTCAAAAAGGCCATCTGCATCCGGTGACGATGATTACTCAGCGTATGCAGCAGTATTTTGTACAAGCCGGATTCAATGTGGCTACAGGCCCTGAAGTTGAGAGCGATTATTATAACTTTGAAGCACTCAATATTCCCTCGCATCATCCAGCGCGTGCCATGCACGATACGTTTTATTTTGATGCGCACTATCTATTACGTACGCATACCAGTCCGGTGCAAATTCGTACGATGGAGCAGACAGCGCCGCCGATTCGGATTATCTGCCCAGGCCGCGTATACCGCAATGACTCAGACCAAACTCATTCGCCGATGTTCCATCAGTTAGAAGGCCTTATGGTCACCGAGTCAAGTACCTTCGCTGAGCTAAAAGGCTTGATTAGTGAGTTCTTAGAGGCATTTTTTGCTAAAGAATTGACTGTGCGTTTTCGTCCGTCATTCTTCCCATTTACTGAGCCTTCAGCTGAAGTCGATATCTTAGATGATAATGGCAAATGGCTTGAAGTTATGGGCTGCGGCATGGTGCACCCGCAGGTGCTGACCAACTGCGGTATTGATAGCGACAAATATACTGGCTTTGCTTTTGGCATGGGTATTGAGCGCTTTGCCATGTTGTATTACGGCATCGATGATTTGCGCCTATTTTTTCAAAACGATGTACGCTTTTTAAAACAGTTTGGCTAATGTTGATATGACAGGTGCTCCTTGTTTATAAAATAAGGTAATGTGCCAACCTTTAATTCAAAATCTTTATTATAAATTGCAATCCGAGATATTTATGAAAATTAGCGAACAGTGGCTACGTCAGTGGGTAAACCCCAACAATAGCAGTGAGCAATTGGCCGAACAACTCACTATGGCAGGGCTTGAGATTGATGATCGTTTTGCGGTTGCCCGTGCTTTTTCAGGCGTTGTCGTTGGCGAAGTTATCAGTATCCGTCCACATCCTGATGCTGATAAATTGCGCGTCACGCAGGTCAATATTGGCGGTGCTAAGCCGCTACAGATCGTCTGCGGTGCGCCCAATGTCACTGTCGGTATGAAAGCGCCTGTCGCAACCGTTGGTGCCATACTGCCAAGCGATGATGCCAGTAATGGTAAAGCAGGCTTTAAAATTAAAAATGGCAACCTACGTGGTGTCGATTCTAACGGTATGCTATGCGGTGCATCTGAAATTGATTTGGTTAACGATATTGACGGTTTGCTTGAGCTACCGGCTGATGCGCCGATTGGCATGGATATCCGTGAATACTTAGGTTTAGACAATCAAATCTTCGATATCTCTATCACGCCAAACCGCGGTGATTGCTTTAGCGTACGTGGTATTGCACGCGAGATATCAGTCATTAATGACTTGCCTATGCAGCAGCCAGAGATTCCTGCCAATGGCGCATTGACGGATAACGATACTGATCATACTACGCCAGCCGTAACGGTGAGCGCAGTTGAGGCGTGTCCACGCTATCTCTTACAATCAATTAGTAACATTGATCGTAGCATCGATACACCGAAATGGATGACTGATGCGCTCGTACAGTCGGGATTACGCTCGCATAACTTCTTGGTTGATGTGACCAATTATGTATTGATGGAACTCGGTCAACCGCTACATGCGTTTGATGCTGATAAGATAGAAGGCGATATTGTGGTACGTTTAGCACAGCCACAAGAGACGATTACCTTACTCAATGAACAAACCATTACTTTAACCGGTGATGAGCTGCTTATTGCGGATGATAAAGGCGCGCTTGCACTCGCGGGTATCATGGGCGGTCAGCGTAGTAGTGTCACTGATAGCACCACCAATATTATCCTAGAAAGTGCCTTTTTTAATCCATTAGCCATCGCTGCACGCGCGCGCCGTTTTGGTTTGCATACCGATGCCTCACAACGCTTTGAGCGCGGTGTCGATTTTGAATTGCCAGCGCTTGCTTTGGCACGTGCTACTGATTTGATTACCAGTGTCACGGGCTCTCAAGCAGGACACATCGTAAAAGCAGAAAGTAGCGACAACCTGCCAGCACGTGCGCCCATCTCTTTGCCAATTAATAAAGTACGTGATGTCATCGGTATTGAGATTGAGCCTGCGGTCATGGTGCGTATCCTGACCCAATTAGGGTTTGAGGTAGAGCAGCAAGCAGATGCTCTAATCTGCACGCCGCCCTCGTATCGTTTTGATATGAGTATCCGCGAGGATTTAATCGAAGAGATCGCTCGTATCTATGGTTATGATAATATTCCAAGCGTCTTGCCGCACTTACAAGTGAGTATGGATTATGACGATACCGCAGATCTTACGCATGAGATGAAGCTGGCACTCGTTAATAATGGCTACATGGAAGCGATTAGCTTTAGCTTTAGTGATGCAAAATTAGAAGCGGTGCTTGATGATGAAGCATTAGGAGAAGTGTTGGCTCTTGCTAACCCGATCTCTAACGACTTAGCCGTCATGCGCCGTACTTTGCTGTCAAGCTTATTACCTTGTGTTCAATATAATCTCAATCGTCAGCAGCCACGTGTACGTTTTTTTGAGACGGGTTTAAGTTTTGTCGGTCAAAGTGTTAGCGATTTGGTTCAAACGCCAAGTATTGCCCTGGTGGCTGTAGGTGATGTTTGGGATGAGCAAGCGTATCAAAACCGTGCTTTAGACTTTTATGATATCAAATACGATATTGAGCAGTTATTGCCAGCGCAAATTGACAGAGCGCGCATTCGCTATGAGCGCAGTCAGCTATCCTTTTTGCATCCAGGACAAAGCGCTAAGCTGTATATCGATGATAAATACATCGGCTGGATAGGCCAGATACATCCCAATACCGCAAAGCAGCTAGATCTACCTGCGACTTGGGTCGCGCAATTGTCACTAGCACCGTTATTGACACTTGCTCGGGAGCAACATGCCATTGATACCCCTAGCAAATTTCCGCAGATACGACGCGATATCGCTATTTTGGTAGATAGCGATATCAGTTTACAAACACTAGAGTCAACGATACGCGGCGCTGCAGGTGAGCTATTGAGTGATATGTGGCTGTTTGATGTCTATCAAGGTGACAAAGTACCAGCAAATCAGCGCTCACTCGCTTTTGCTTTAATATGGCAAGATAGCATACAAACGTTATCTGATGAGGACGTAAAAACGACGACTGACAAAGTTGTGCAAGCGCTCACTGAGCAGCACGCTGTCCAGCTACGCGATAGTTAAGAGTCAACTATCCGTTTTAATCATCAAAAATAGCTAACTATTTATTAATAAAGGATTTTATTAAAAAGCCAACTAAAATCCTTTATAATAGTAGGTAATAGACAATATTTTGACCACCCCATTAGCGCTAACATAGGAGCTATATTGTGAGTACCCTGACAAAATCTGACATGATTGAGCATTTGATGAGTCATATGAACCTAACACGTCAAGAAGGGCGCTGCTTAGTAGAGAATTTCTTTGATGAGCTGGCTGACAACTTAATTGAGGGACGTGAAGTCAAGCTCTCAGGCTTTGGCAATTTTGAGCTAAAAGACAAAAACAGTCGACCAGGGCGCAATCCTAAGACAGGAGAGCCTGTTGCTGTCTCAGCCCGCCGAGTAGTTACCTTTAAGACAGGGCAAAAATTTCGTCAAAAAGTCGATGAGCATTTACTCGAAGTCTAGTCATCCTTCAACTTATAGCGTTGTTTTACAATATTAGTACTCTGCGCACACCTTCTATCATACTCTTTTGACCTCTCATACTTATAAAAGTAGCCTACATTAAGTCTTTAGTGTAGGTTGCTTTTTTTTATGCTACTTTAATAATAATTATAATTATTCATTTTAAGTTTGTTTTAAAGCTATTAAATCTTGTAGTTTGATTTAAATACAATAGCTATTTGTCTTTATGGTTTTAAATTTAAAATTCGCCTTTGGCTAATGAACGCCTGAGACACAAAAGTTGGCACGTATTGTGCTCTGTAGTTTACAGTTTAGTTTAAACAGCGTTTTGATATAAAAACGCTGCTCTTAACATTGATATTGGATGTATAAAATGAAATATGGTGATGTTTTTCAAAAAAGTGAAATAGGTCGCGATGAAATCAAAAATCATAGCATAGGGGTATTGCCGCGAGAGGCTAGAACTTTGCTGATTATGATTGATGGCAAAAGAACCTATCAAAACTACTTAGATACTTTAGATCAAAGCAAAATGTTTGCAAGTTTTGGCGGAGTAACCCCATTATTTGAGCTACTTTTGGAGTTTGATTGTATCGAAGTTGCTGGCGCCGCAAAAAATGCAGCGTCTACTGGCGTACAAGAAGTCTCAAGACCTTCTCCTATTGCTAGACCAAATATACAAAATAGCGAAGCTGAGTTTGAGCGAACGTTTAATACTCAAAATCCAGATGATCTGACCGCTATAGGCAATGTGCCTAAGCCTAAAGCGTTAGATGCCAATTATGATATGTTGAAATCAGATTTAGCTACCTATATCGAAAAAAACGCGCCGCCACAAGAAGCTTGGGGTTATCTGTTGAATTTAGAGCAATGCGATGATACCGCGCAATTGATGGCTTTAGCTCAAGAAATCAAAAGCTCAAGTAGTGAAAAATTAGCACGAGGTATGGATGATTTTATCAAAAAAATGAGACGCTAATTATTAGGCAAAAGTCCTGGCATCTAAATTGCAGTTATGTGTGACGCTGCTGTAACACCCAAACAAATATGATCGAATGAACTGGAGTACTTTATGGAATTGGCTGAGCTTTCACAAGCGCAAAACGCACAAAGGCTACACGGTGAGCACATTATTTTGCGCCTCACTTATATTAGTCGCTACAACAATCATAACGAAAATGGTGAGGTGACGCGTATTTTAGCGCAAGCACAGCAGAATAATGAGCGCAATGGTATTACGGGCGCATTGGTTTTTAATCACAATTATTTTTTGCAAAGTATTGAAGGCTCAAGACCCGTAATCAATGAATTATTGAGAAAATTGGTCAAAGATGATCGTCATTTTTCGTTGCAGATCATTGAATGCTCCGAGGTTGAACAACGACGCTGGAATAAGTGGTCGATGAAATACCTCATTCCAAGTGATGAAAATAAAAGCTTAGCGCTCAAATATTCTACAGGAACGCAGTTTAATCCGTATCTGATGAGCACTAATCAAATTATGTTATTGATCGATACATTATCAGCACTTGATGAACAAGAACAAGAGGCGCTAAATGCACCGAAAAAGAAAAAATCTTGGTTCTCAATCAGCTAACTAAATTTTATAATCTATAAGAGGACAACCCATGGCTCAATCTACTTCAGATGCTCATATTCTGGTGAGCATGACTTATGCTAGCCGCGCAAATCCTGATGTCTCAGCTAAAGACTTCAACGAGATATTGCAGCAAGCGCAGCAAAATAATGCTGCTAATGGTATCACTGGTATGCTTATCTTTAATAAGAATTACTTTTTGCAGACTATTGAGGGACCAAGAGCGCAGATCAATCGGTTGCTGTATAGTTTGATGGCAGATCAACGCCACCATGATTTGCAAGTTCTTGAAACTCATGAGCTCAAACATAGAGAGTGGGCCCAGTGGTCAATGAACTATGCATCACCTACGCAAGACAATGCTGCTATTTATCTCAAGTACTCAACGACTATAGATTTTAATCCGTATCTTTTGAGTGCAGAGGCTGCAAGTGATCTGATGCGTGATCTTAATGCGCAAAAAGTTTAAAAACATTCAGGCATAAAAAAAGAGAGCTTTCGCTCTCTTTTTTCGTAGTTATCATTGCAACAATTAGCAATAACGACTATTACTCAACAACAACAACTTCGTCAGAAGCAGCAACGGCTGGATCAGTTTCGCTAGCGACGTCCATGCTAGTAGTCGTACCGTCTACAGGTACTTCAGCATCCATCTCGTCAGTAGCAGTAGCAGCTTGAGCTTCAGCGATGTCAGCTTCAGCAGCGACAACAGCAGCTTCAGCATCAGCAGGTACAACTTCGCCATCAGCAGCAGCTTCGTTTAGCTCTTCTTGAGCGTCTTGTACTTCTTCTTGTGCGTCAGATAAATCTTCAGCAGCGTTTTCAGTATTGCTATCACAAGCAGTTAAGCCCATAGCAGCAGTCATAACACCAGCAAGTGCAAGTAATTTAAGGTTCATAGGGTATTCTCCAAAAAAATGAAATGTTTAATAGCAACAATAAAAAGTTGAATATTCGAAATATCGAATATCAACTACTCTTAGTTGCAGCTACTCAGCTTTCACGCATTCTATATCTTTTCTATCTAAATAGGAATAGGCTTTACAATTAAGTAACAATAAAATAAGTGGTAATATTTGCTACTTACTGCCTATACTATTAAAGGCTTATCGGCTCATATTAAGCAAGTGAGTTTCTACGAAAGTGAAATAATATATTGATTTGATTTGTTGTATGATCTACTACTATTAACCTCTGTGCTATAAGTATAAAAAACATCAAATAATAATATTAGCGACTGTAGTATAAAAAGTTATCAATTGACAGTTGCCCCTCTCTTTTATTTAAGGACACAATTATGAAATGGCAAAATAGGCGTGGCAGCTCAAATGTTCGCAGTAGTCGCGGCGGCGGCAAAATGATAGGCGGCGGTATAGGAGGTATTATTATCGCTGGAATCTTATGGCTAGTATTTGGGGTCAATCCTATGACTGCGCTACAAACGGGTCAAGTAGTCACAGGTGGCGGTAATAGCACCTCTACTGAACCTGCGACAAGTACCGACCGAGATACTCAGTTTGTCAAAGTAGTATTAGCAGATACAGAAGCCGTTTGGCATCAGATATTTAACGAGGCGGGTAGTACCTACAAAGAGCCTTCGCTAACCCTATTTGAAGGTCAAGTAAGCTCAGCTTGCGGTAGTGCCACCTCAGCCACAGGGCCCTTTTATTGTCCAGGGGATCAAACTATCTATCTAGATACCTCGTTTTTTGTAGAGATGCGTCGCAATTTAGGTATCAGTGGCGATCAGCAAGGTTCAGGGGATACTGATAACCAAGGTAAAGCGGGCGACTTTGCGCAAGCTTATGTCATCTCGCATGAGGTGGGTCACCATGTGCAGACGCTTTTGGGTATCTCGCAACAAGTCAATGAGGCTCGCCGTCAGGTCACAACAGCACAGGCCAATCAGTTATCTGTACTACAAGAGCTACAAGCCGACTGCTTCGCTGGCGTTTGGGCCAATCGTAATCAGCAGCGCGTACAGTTTTTGGAGCCAGGGGACATTGACGAGGCTATGAATGCAGCCAGTCAAATCGGTGATGATCGCCTAGCACAAGCGAGTGGCGGGGCAGTAGTTCCTGATAACTTCACTCATGGCAGCAGTCAACAGCGGGTTAGCTGGTTTACTCGTGGTCTTGAGTCGGGCAATATTCAATCTTGTGATACCTTTAGTGGTGGACTATAGCGCAATCATTATTATCTCTACTATTGGTCTCTCTATAGATGTTATCCATAAAAAAGCCTGCAATATATTGCAGGCTTTTTGTAGTTATTTACATACTAATCATTTAAACATTAAGTGTTTAAATCTTAGTTGTTATCAAGAATATAACCACCAGCTCCGCCAATAGCTGCGCCAGCTAGTGCGCCGCGAGCGATATCTTTGCTATCGCCTTTGCTTCTGATAAGAGCACCAGCCGCCGCGCCAGCAGTCGCACCTTTAGCGGTGTTGCTTGCATTACCAAAAGGACCTGAGTTACAGCCCGTCATAACGAGTGCTGAGCTGACCATTGCTGTCATTGCCATAGATTTAGCGAATTTCATACCATTACCTCTCAAAGTGTCAAAATTAAAGTACAAAGCTTATTATGATAGTAAGCTTGTATTCACTATAGCCAATAGTAGCTGCTAACCTTCTATTTAGTCGTAGTAAAAACGCTACTCTTTGCTAATAGGCTGTAAGTGTTGTTTCCAGTATGTGTCGCATGCAGGTAGCCTAAACTTAAAAAAAGGACTGCAGCAAACAATCCTTTTTAGTTACGCTTTGATGCATAGACGTAGCCACTTAGCTTTGTGGTTTACGCTTCATCTTGTCAAAGAACTCATCGTTGGTTTTGACTTCTTTTAGGCGATCTAATAAGAACTCAGTCGCTTGCACGCCGTCCATAGGTTGGAGTAGTTTGCGTAATATCCAAACCTTGCGCAGCATGTCCTCATCCATCAAGCGCTCTTCGCGGCGGGTGCCTGATTTTTTGATATTAATCGCTGGGAAGACACGTTTTTCAGCCAAATCACGCTCAAGGGTAATCTCTTGGTTACCCGTACCCTTAAACTCCTCAAAGATAACGCTGTCCATCTTGCTACCCGTATCGATAAGTGCAGTTGAGATGATAGTCAAGCTGCCGCCTTCTTCGATATTTCGCGCTGCACCAAAAAAGCGTTTTGGGCGCTCAAGCGCATTGGCATCAAGACCACCAGTGAGCACTTTGCCTGATGACGGAATAACGGTGTTATAAGCGCGGGCCAGACGAGTAATCGAATCGAGCAAAATGACTACGTCTTGTTTGTGCTCAACCAAGCGTTTGGCTTTTTCGATGACCATATCAGCGACTTGAACGTGGCGCTGTGGCGGCTCATCAAAGGTCGACGCCACAACTTCACCGCGTACTGTACGCTCCATCTCTGTCACTTCCTCTGGACGTTCATCGATTAAGAGTACGATCAAATAGCATTCAGGATTGTTGCGCGTGATGGATTGGGCGATAGATTGTAACAGTACCGTTTTACCCGCTTTTGGTGGGGCGACGATAATAGAGCGCTGACCTTTACCAATAGGGGCGATTAGATCAATCATACGACCGGTCAGATCTTCGGTAGTACCATTGCCAAGCTCAAGCTTGAGCTGCTCGGTTGGAAATAGTGGGGTCAAATTCTCAAAGATAAGCTTGTGACGTGAGCGATCTGGAGTATCAAAGTTGATTTCGCCGACTTTTAATAAGGCAAAATAACGCTCAGAATCCTTTGGTGGACGAATAGTACCTGCGATACTATCACCAGTCTTTAGACTGAATCTGCGGATCTGGCTAGGGCTGACATAAATATCATCAGGTCCTGCCAAATAAGAGCCCTCAGAGGAGCGCAAAAAGCCAAAACCGTCTGGAAGCACTTCTAAAACGCCATCACCATAAATGGCTTCGCCGTTTCTAGCATGAGTCTTTAAGATAGCAAAGATAATGTCTTGTTTGCGGCTACGCGCCATATTATCAAGACCCATCTCTTTGGCGATAGCCAACAGCTCGGCGATTGATTTTTTCTTTAATTCAGTTAAATTCATAGAGAGGTCATTAGCAGTTTATCGAGCGGGAGGGCCAGATGTGGCGTAGTCCGCAAAGTTGATTAAAGCAAGAGTAGTATAGCGATATCATGCACAAAATAAGCGTTTTGGGCTATAGCATGTAAGAAGTATTAGAGTACAGCGTATAAAAGCTAGGCAATAGAAAATAGATGAGAGTCTATAGCAGAGCTCAATTGTCGTCGTAGGCATTATTTTGTATTGATTGCTGGTCATAAAGACAGCGGTGTTTTGTGGTAACAACACGAAGAGAATAACGATAAGGAACCTAGAAAAACGGCTGCGTTTCTCTTGTCAGCAGACTATACGGTTAATGGCAGGGTATTGTCAATTATTTTTGCTAAAAAAGTCTTATAATCCATTTTTTTGTATAAAAGACAACCAAAAAGCCATTATCTATGACAGATAATGGCTTTTTATAAATTAACGATGCAGCTAATAATAAGATTATAGATGCTTGTCTAATACTTTGGCCAGCTCGCCTTTAGGCTGCAGACCCATCACTGAGTCTACTTTTTCGCCGTCTTTAAAGACAAATAGCGTTGGAATGTTGCGAATACCAAAACGGCTCGCCGCTTGTGGGTTATTATCAACATCCACCTTAACGATTTTGACTTTGCCTTCGTATTCGCTTGCCAAGTCTTCTAAGATAGGGGCGATCGCTTTACAAGGACCGCACCAAGTAGCCCAAAAATCAACAAGTACAGGGACGTCGGCTTGCAATACATCTTGGTCAAAATTGGCATCGGTAGTGTTTACGATTAGGTCTGACATAATATTCTCTCTTATTTTATTATCGGTAAAATCATCTAAGATGGTGATTAAGTAATCAGTAGAGTGATGACTTGTAATATGTAATAGGCTAGTTATATTAGCATGTTTGCACATTCTTGACAGACACAAGTAGGTTGAATTGGCTAACAATTACTATTGATACAATAAATCGAAACACAAAAGTACAGGTTGTATGCTGTCTGTCACGCATTGCCTTATCTTTTATCTTAATTCTCAAATATCATGTACTTTATATTATCTTTAATCTCTCAATACAAGTAACTGACCTTTATGTTTTTCTCTGATGCTAGTATCGCTGCGCTTAATGCGCAAGAAATCGCCTATCCGCCTGAATTTTTTCAACAGTTTGCCAAGGACGTTACTGTCTATGAGGACGATGATATTTGGGTAGTGGACAAGCCCGCTGGACTATTGAGTGTCGATGGTAAGACATTAAAGGTAAGTTTGCTTGCCAGACTTGAGCGCGCCAATCCTGCGGTAAAGCTCATTCATAGACTAGATATGGATACCTCAGGTCTACTGATATTTGCCAAAAACGCGGCTGCGCAGACGCATATTGGTAAGCAGTTTATTGAGCGCTTACCGCAAAAAAAGTATCAAGCTAGGGTGTTTGGCAAGTGGCAAGAGGTCGGTGCAAAAGGCGAGATATCAGCGCCTGTTCGCTATGAGCCAACGCTCAAGCCGCGCCATATCGTCGATCGTGACTGGCCAAAACATGCGCTAACCCTATATGAGGTGTTGGATTTTGAGGTATGTCAGGGGCAGACAGTCACTCGAGTCGCACTCAAACCCGTGACAGGTCGCAGTCATCAGTTGCGCGTGCATATGGTGCATGTCGGTCACGTCATTATCGGTGATCCTATCTATGCCGAAGGCTCAGCACTAACTGTTGCGCCAAGGCTCAATCTTCATGCCGAGCATCTGCGCCTAAAGCATCCTGTCCTAGGCGCTTGGATGGATTGGGAGAGTCCAAGTCCTTTTTAAAGTGTTGCATGCAGATACTTTTTATCTGTAATCACACAGACTATACCAAAAATACTATGCCAAAAATAACAATAAGGTTTAAATGATGACAGCGATATTTAAAAGAATTAAAAATCAAAAGAAAACACCGCTAGCAGCAGATTATGATGTACTGATCATTGGCGCTGGCATTGCAGGTATCGATATGGCTTGCCGCTTACAGCAAGCAAAAAATAAACCCCTGTTTCGCCCAAAGTCTACAAAAAAGAGCAAGCAGCAAGCAAAAGTAACACAGCGCTTTATAGTGTTAGAAAAGCGCGCTGATCTAGGCGGGACGTGGGATTTATTTACTTACCCAGGTGTCCGCTCCGACTCTGATGCGCTAACCTTTGGCTATAGTTTTCGGCCTTGGCTGGATCATAGAGTACTGGCTAAGGGCCGTGATATTAAAGCGTATCTAGCCAGAACGGCACGCGAGTTCAATGTCACCGAGCACATCCGCTATCAACACGAGGTCAGACAACTATCTTGGTCAAGTGAGGATCAACTGTGGTCTGTCGTCATTAAGAACCATGTGGACGGTAACGTATTTACCCTGAGCGCAAAGTTCGTCGTCGGCGCCACAGGCTACTATGATTATGAGCAGGGATATCGACCACACTTCAAAAACGAAGAGGACTTTAAAGGTCAAATCGTACATCCGCAGCACTGGCAAGATACTGATTATGACGATAAGAAAATCGTTATCATCGGTAGCGGGGCGACGGCGATAACGTTGCTACCTGCGCTAGTCGATGAAAATAGTGAGCAAAGCGCGCGTCATGTCACTATGCTGCAGCGCTCGCCAACTTATGTGGCAAGTGTATCAGGGGATGATCATGGTATTGATTGGCTATCTGGTAGATTCTCACCGCTCTCAAAGGAGCAAGCTTATAGAGTACTGCGCACGCGTAATATCGTCAGGCAGCGCAGCCTATATGAGCTGGCTATTCGCGCGCCTGAATTTATGAAATCACTGCTAAAAAAGGGCGCGCAAAAAGAGCTAGAAGGTAGCGATGTCGATATTGCGCATTTTATGCCCAAATATAATCCGTGGGATGAGCGCCTATGTGCGGTGCCAGATGGTGACCTGTTTCAAGCGCTGCGCCGTGATAGCGCCACTATCGTCACCGACCAAATCAGCCACTTTACCCAGACAGGTATTGCACTGCTATCAGGTGAGCACTTAGATGCTGATATTATCATTACAGCAACAGGACTAAATCTACAAGTATTGGGCGGGGCGGCGCTATATATCGATGGGCAAGTGGTCGATGTCGGCTCGCGCATGACGTACAAAGCGGTGATGTTAGAGGGGATACCCAATATGGCAGTGATGTTCGGCTATACCAATGCGTCGTGGACGCTTAAGATAGATTTGGCCTGCCAGTATGTTATTAGGCTGCTCAGTTATATGAATCGTCATCGCTATCAAGTCGTCTGTGCTCAGGCAGATAGCAAAGTAAAAATACAGCCTGATACCGTACTGGGCTCTCTCTCGGCAGGCTACGTCAAGCGCGCCAAAGATAAGCTACCCAAACAAGGGAATCGTTATCCTTGGCGCGTGACTAATAATTATGTAACCGATCGGGTGATGCTAAAATATCGTCGTATCAAGGATGACTGGTTGCACTTTAATCGCTAATATTCTTCGATAAAATCAGCGACTTGTTTACTCAAAATTTGCCACAGCATCTTTTGTGCGCTCTCGCTGCCCCAAGCGTTATGCGGGCTAAAGATCACGCGTGGGTGCTCGCTTAGACCTAGTAGCGGATCATTATCGGCGATAGGCTCCTCTTCGAACACATCGCTTGCATAACCGATAATTTGCTCATTATTAATGGCAGTAGCGAGGGCCTGACTGTCGACAATACCGCCGCGCGCTACATTAACGAGTAGGGGCTTGCGGGTCATTTTTGTGAGTGTATCTGCATTGATCAAATGCTGGGTATCTTCGTTTAATGGACAATGCAAACTAATTACATCAGCTCTAGCTAAAACGTCATCAAAAGCCGTATATTCCTGACTTCGAAGCGTGCGCCCTTGATGCTCAGCCCACAGCACGGTCATCCCAAAGGCGCGAGCAATCTCACTCACGCGTTTGCCAATAGTACCAACGCCAATGATACCTAGTGTTTTGTCTTCTAAATCGATAAGCGGTATATCGAGCAGACAAAAATTACCGTCATCACGCCATGTGCCATCAGCGACTTTTTGATGATAATGAAGACTTGCACGCATAGCGTTTAGCATCAGCATAAAGGTGTGTTCAGGCACGCTTTTGACTGCGTAACCAGCGACATTATAAAGCGTCACGTTATGGGTATCACAAGCGTCTTGATCGACGTTATTCATACCCGTAGCCGTCAGTTGAATGAGCTTTAGGTGAGATAAACGACTAATAACCTCAGCATTGATTTGCACCTTGTTGGTTAAGATAATGTCCGCATCTTGGCAGCGCTCAATGATGATAGAGGCGTCCGCTGGCGTATCGTCATAAGTAATATAGTCGCTGACGCCTGTCGGTGCGGGCAAGTCTATACCTTCAGAGAAGGTACCTTTGTCTAAAAAAACAGCTTTCATACAGGTTCCTTATTTATTATTAATTTATCGTTATTAAGCTTGGTTTAGTAGGTCTTAATGTAGCATGGCTGACATAAAACGAAAAATTCAAAATAGTATAGCTATAGAGATTTTATAGTAGTAGATTGTCTAAAAAGCTATTTAACCGACCAGTAATACTCCTTATAGATATGCTCTTGAAAACGCAATACTGCGCACTCATCTAGCCGCTAACGCTATATAATGATGAGCCATTTTGACACAAGCAAATATGTCATTTTTTACCTTATAAGTCTTGTTCGCAAAAATAGCCGCCATCATCTACTATTTATTACTCAAGTACAAAAGATACCGCCTTATGACTATGACGACCGCTGCATTACACAGTACCGAATTTGCCGTTGGCCAACGCTACCTATCTGATACCGAGTCTGAGCTTGGGTTAGGGGTGGTCATCGACCTCGATGATCGCTGCGTGCATATCTTGTTTCCACAAAGCGAGGAGACGCGCGTCTATGCCAAAAACTCTGCACCGCTATCGCGCGTGGTGTTTAAAGTCGGCGATAGTATCTGCGATCAAGACGGCAAAACCTATACGGTAAATCGTGTGGATGAAGTGATGGGCGTGCTCAAATATGGTGTTGAGGATAATAGCGAGGGCGCAATCAAGCCTATTATGGAAACCCGTCTTGCCGCCAATATCACTCTTGCTAAGCCCCTTGAGCGTCTGCTCGCAGGGCGCATTGAGCGCGGAGATTGGTACGAGCTGCGCCAAGATATTTTGCGTATGCAAGCGGCGCTGGCAGGTCACCCGCTCAAAGGCTTGATGGGGGCGCGCGTCGACATTATTGAGCATCAGCTCTACATCGCGCACGAAGTCGGCAAACGTATCGCGCCGCGTGTCCTGCTCGCTGATGAGGTGGGACTGGGTAAAACCATTGAAGCGGGACTCATCATCCATCAGCAGCTGCTCACAGGAAAAGCTGAGCGCGTGCTCATCCTTGTGCCTGATAGTTTGCAGTATCAGTGGATGATTGAGCTGCGCCGCCGCTTTAACTTGAACTTTGCGCTGTTTGATTTGGTGCGTACGGCGGCGATTAAAGAGCATGACCCTGAGCAAAACGTCTTTGCCACCGAGCAATGTATTATCGCGGGTATGGATCTACTCCTTGACCATCCTGATCTGTACGATCAAGCAATGGAAGCTGGGTTTGACCTATTGGTCGTTGATGAGGCGCATCACTTGCACTGGGACGAGACGCAGGGTGGCAATGAAAAATACGACCTAATCGCAGATTTCGCCGAAGAGACGCCTGGGGTGATGTTACTCACCGCCACGCCTGAGCAATTGGGCGCGCAGAGTCACTTTGCCCGTTTGCGTCTGCTTGATCCTGATCGTTTCGATGATTTAGATGAGTTTATCGCAAGTCAAAGCGCTTTTGCTCAAACAGCTGCCGTTGCTGGCGTGCTCATAGAAGATAAGCCGCTAAGTGATAATCAAATTACTGCGCTGAGTCAGTTATTAGATATCAGTCTCGATGAGCTTGCGCCTATTAACGACGATGATAAGCTGCGCACGCACGCACTAAATGAGCTATTAGATCGTCACGGTACAGGGCGTATTTTGTTTCGCAATACTCGTGAAAGCGTTAAAGGCTTTCATGGTCGTAGCAGCCAAGCACATCCGCTGCCACTGCCTGAGGCTTGGGTGGATAGCTACCAGACGACTGGTAAGTTACGTGAGCAGCTGTGGGGCGAGGAAAATCAGCCCGATGGCGGCTGGCTTGAGGATGATCCGCGTGTGCCGTGGCTTATTGATATTTTAAAAGGTGCGCTCAAACAACAAAAAGTGCTCCTTATCGCCCGTAGCGGTGCTACCGTCGAGAGCTTAGAGGCCGTATTGCGCCTGCATGCCGGTATCAAGACGGCTATCTTTACTGAGCAGATGACGCTACTTGAGCGCGATCAAGCCGCTGCCTTCTTCGCTGATAGCGAGGGCGCGCAGATACTCCTGTGCTCTGAGATTGGCTCCGAGGGACGTAACTTTCAGTTTGCAAGTGATTTGATCTTATGGGACTTACCCGCCAATCCAGATACGCTCGAGCAGCGCATTGGTCGCTTGGATCGTATTGGACAAACACAGCAAATCATGCTGCATATCCCTTATGTAGAGGGCACCGCGCAAGAGCGTTTGTATCAGTGGTATAACGACGCGCTCAATATGTTTAGCCAGATATCACCGACAGCACAAAGCGTACAAGAGCAATATATAGCTCAGCTTAAACCGCTGTTAGAAGGGGCGGATACTGCGGACAACCGCGCCAGACTGCAAACGCTTATTACCGATGCTAAGCAGCTGCGCCTGGGACTTGAGGCGCAATTACAGGCGGGTCGTGATCGCTTGCTTGAGTACAACTCGTGCCGTCCTCGTGTTGCTGGGCGTATCGCAAGTGCCATGCATGAGTTTGATGGGCATAATCTATTGCCGCAATTTATCGAGCGCTTCTTTGCCTCAGCTAATATCGATCATAATATTCAGCGCGATGGCTCGTGGGTGATTGCGCCTATCGATAGCACTGAGATCAGTGACTATATCGATGGTCTACCGCTTGGTGATGAAGACGGTATGAGCTTGACCTTTGAGCGTGAGCAGGCGCTTGTGCGTGAAGATATCGAATTTATCACTCATGAGCATCCACTCATGCAAGCCATCTATGAACTGGCGAGCACCAGCACCTTTGGTAATACCACGGTTGCGATGCTAAAAAGCAATGCTATGCCGCAAGGTATGGTAATGCTGGAGGTTAACTTTCGCGTAGAGGCGATTGCGCCCAAACTATTGAACTTGCCGGCGACATTGACCACGCAAAACATTCGCGTATTTATCAGTGAACAAGGCAGTGATCTATCCGCGCGTATCAGTAGTGATATGATCATGCCGCATATTGAGCGTTTGGACAAAAACCGCGCCCGCCAAGTCATCAAGGTACGCGGCGATATCATTGAGCAGCGCTATTATGAAGCTGAAGAGATTGCACGTAATCAGCTCGGGGAGATCGGCGCGCAGGCAAGTGCACGTTTTAGCCAGCAGTGGACGCGTGAGATCAAACGCCTAAAACACCTACAAACCATCAATCCAAATGTGCGACCAAGCGAAATCGAGCGCCTAGAGCAACTCCAAGCGCAAGGTGAGCAAGCACTGGCAAACTTGTCTTTGGTGCCTGATTCTATTCGCGTACTAGTCGCAGTCAAACCTTAAGTAGAAGATAGAGAATATTAAAAACGATACTATTGTTACCAAAATAAGAACACGGCCTAGTCAGGTTTATACTAATGACTAGTCTTTTAGTCGGTGGTCAAATCCATTAGTATTGGTTACTATACTTGGTTTTGGCGGACTAGCAGTAGGTAGTGCTGGCGTCGCAGTATTCTCGAAGGCCGATAGTGGTCAGCAGAAAAAAAGGAAATGTATCGTCATGCCTGATCATGCAAAACTTATAGATGAGTTGCTAGAGACTGTCGCCTTAACTGAGGTCAGTCCTGATGTATTTGAAGGTAAAAGCCACGATTATGTTGGCTCTCGTATCTTTGGCGGGCAAGTGCTCGCGCAGGCGATTATGGCGGCCGCGCATACCTTAGGCGAAGACAAGCCTTGTCACTCATTGCATGGGTATTTTTTGCGTGGCGGTGATATCAATCAGTCGGTCATCTATCAAGTGCGCCGTCTGCGTGATGGTCGCAGTCTATCTGCGCGTGAAGTCACCGCTATTCAGTACAAAGAGGTCAAAGGCCGTGCGCCTGTTGAGCAAGTTATCTTTTCGATGATTGCCTCGTTCTCACCGATGGAGGGAGGGCTTGAGTATCAAGAGGATATGCCTGTGTATCCGCCGCCTGAGGATTTGCTCTCGGAGCAAGATCTCAAAGAAGAATACGTCGGCAAAGTGCCAGAGGCGCTCAAAGCGCGTTTTATGCGTCGTCGTCATGTCGAGATCAAACAAGTCAAACCGCGTGATCCTATCAACCCTGAACCGTCCAAACCCAAACAAGCAAACTGGCTACGTATCCGCGAGCTTGGTAATCAGCCTATTGCGATTCAGCAGGCACTACTCGCATTCTCATCAGATTTTTATCTGGTAGGTACCGGGCTCATGTCGCATGGCGTCAGCTTTATGACTAAAGGCTTGCAAGCGGCTAGTATTGATCACTCCATGCATTTTCACCGTCCGTTTGATCTCAATAATTGGCTGCTTTATGACATGTGGAGTGATACCACCTCTAATGCTAAAGGTCTCAATCACGGTCAGTTCTGGCAAGATGGCAGTCTCGTTGCCACCGTTCAGCAAGAAGGACTCATGCGTTTGCGAGTACCAAAGTCCTAAAGGCTTTATGTATAGTAAATACTAAATACAACAGATAAATTTAATTTTAACGCGCAACTGATATCAATTTTCCTTGCGTGCTGTGTCTACGCTGCTCGATGCTGCGCAATATTAATATCAGTTACGCTGTATTGTTTTTACAATGGACTGACTATACTCAAATAATTTTAGAATGTGGGCTGGATTTTTTAGACTAGCTTAGTCCTCCATAATCTTAATCATAGCGCGTGGTAGTCCGAGATTATCTTGCGCTTTTTGTTTATCTAGCCACTTAAAGTCTATATTTGCTGCACTAAGTTTATCGTTTAAATCGATGATTTGCGTCAGGTTGATGTCAAGTTTTTGCGGCTGTAAATACCAGTGAAAATGGGTCAAAGAGTGTTTAATTGGCGCGTCATCTAATAAGGTATTACTCACTGATTGCGCTGCTAAGTCATTCTCTGCTAGCCATTCATTAACAATTTGCTCGGCGGTAGTAAACTCACTCTCATATAATTTTTCATTGCGGCGTACATCTATTTTTGGCGATTGATCTTCTAACGACTTAGCTAAGTTGCTAGCCTCAACCTTCTCTACAAACTGTAGCGGTAAGCTCCACAGTCCGCCCCAAATCCCATTATCAGGGCGTTGTAGCCATAATATCTCGCCATTCTCGTTTTTAACCAATAACGCATTACTAAACTTGCTGGGTTTGGGCTTTTTTTTGGCTTTGACCGGATAATCCGTTTCGCGACCTTGAGCGTGCGCGATACAGTCCGTCTTTAACGGGCATAACGAGCAAGCAGGACTACGGCGCACGCATAACGTTGCGCCCATATCCATCATCGCTTGCGCAAAAAGACCTGACTGCTCCTTTGGGGTTAAGCGCTCTGCCAATGCCCACAGCTCTTTGGTCGTGGCGGATTTGGTAATATCACCTTCTATACCAGCCCAGCGCGTCAGTACCCGTTTGACATTACCATCACAGATCACGCCATATTTATGGAGTCCCATTGCCATAATCGCGCCAGCTGTTGACGGACCAACGCCTGATATTGCCTCCCAACCCTCTAGAGTTTGCGGATAACTGCCAGTCTCATCGATAACCTCAACCAATTGCTTCGCGCCTTTGTGCAAGTTGCGCGCGCGAGCGTAATAACCCATACCTGCCCAATGCTCAGCGATCACCTCCCAGTCCGCTGCCGCTAAATCATGTACTGTCGGAAACGAGTCCATAAAACGTGCAAAGTAGGGCAGGACGGTCTTCACCTGCGTTTGCTGAAGCATGACTTCAGATAACCAAACGATATAAGGATTGGGCGTGTCGGTTTGATGCTGTTGCCAAGGTAAGTCGTGGCGACCGCTGGTTTCGAACCAGTTTAGAAGGTGCGGGGCGAAGGTGCTTAGAGCGGTATCAGACTGAGAGAAGGGAGTAGGCAAGCGTATTCCTTATGAATTAAAATAATATTTTGTAGGTGATGACTAAGGTCATTTATGGGGTGTAATGAGAGTTGATGCAAGGAGGTAATGAGTGTTCATTAGTGCGCTGGCCATACTCTACATAAGCCAATCTCAGAAGCATAAAAAAGATTTAAAGCAGCAAAAAATACCTACTATCAGTAACGAACAGATAGGTAATATAAGACAAGATATAAATGACTTCGATAGGTGACCTATAAGCATTTAAATCCTTTTAACAAAGTCGGTAAAGTATTTAATGTAGTAAAAATGACTTTGTAGTGACTAATAAATTTAGTCTGCCCAGCTCAAACATTTATCTCCGTTTCTAATGAGATAAGCTTTAATTTGAAAATTATAGTATTTAGCGTATAAATCTGCCAAGATGTTGAATTGATGCTGCTTATAATTTTCATATCCATGTGTAGTTCCTATTATTGGAACAATATCGTCATCGCTAACGCATCCTCGCTTTATTTCGGGAGTGTAGGGACCACCACTGTAAGTGGCATAAACGTGTAAATTACCCTTTGAAATCGCTTTCAGAGCATCAGCTGTAGGATCTGCACTGTACAGATAATCCGAACTAAATGGTTGTTTAACTTCACTGCTACAAGCAACTGCTAAGCAAAAGAACAAAAACAGTATAATTGATTTAATTACCAAAACTTCCTCCATGCTCTGCGTTTGGATGACGAACAATAGAATTTTTGTATAATTGCCTCATAATAGTATTTTGATGGACTATTGATAAATGGTTGTAGAAAAGTTTACCGTGAGTGCTATAATTCTTTATATGTCCAAGTTCATGTGCAAGAACCTCTGTTAAGTTAGGTTTATAGACACCTTTACCATCCGCACGATCTGCACGTACAAAGTAAGGATCTTCATCCTGCATATTAATCTCTACATCCATAATAACCTTATCAACCCTCTCTGTTTGTTTCCAAATTGCCCACCATTCAGGTTCGTTGATAATTTCAGATGTCATTTTAGGTATAGTTTGACCAAATACACCATTACCCTTTCCTAAGGTAACGCCAAGAATTCTATCGTCATTCTGTATCACTGATACTATGTACTGGCCATGAGAGGTAGATATAATTTCATCAAAGGCTTTTTGTAAGTCTTTATCTCCTCCAAGGTAAAATTTAGTTGTATCTAATTTACTTTTACCTGTATTAGGACCTGCCCAAAGTCCACCGTCTTCCAATGCTTGTTTAGTAGATACTTCGACCCAAATCAATAAATCATCATCAGATATAACTGTCTCAGAGCTTTCATCAGGAGCTGTAAAGCTTGCAAACACCGCCTCAGGATCTGACTTAGGAAAAACCAAAGGTGCTGGTTGTTCAAACATTGGCGCAGGCTGCTCAACGCCCATTACCTCAAAGTCCGACTCCACAAATGAGTGCTGAATAGCGATGAGGGTAGCACCGCAACTTGTCACATCACCGCCGCGTGCGATCGGTGCGCCGTCTACAATAAAAGTAGGGTCGCCCGTGAGGATAGTAGTGAGTTTTTTGCACTTTTTACAGACGACTTTATCGCCTTTACGTGAGACTTGAACGCCGTTGTGAGTCGTATGTGGGGATCCAGTAATGACTTCGCCGCCGTGCGTAGTGGTTGCGCCTACTGTGATATAAGCTGCCATAATGTTATCCTAAAGAATGGTCTTAAGAGTTAATTCATTAAATGGACTTGCATAAAATATTGCTTAGAGACTCAATAGTTAATCAGAATAGTAAACAAATATCAATTATATTTTGAGTAAGGTAATTGCGCTAAAGGAGGGAGTGCACGCTACATTTACGGTCGATAGTGAAAAAATCGTGATGTCACCGCTAGCCCCGATTGACGCGGATATACTGACGGTTTGAGTGAGTTGCAATAGCTAGGTTTTGAGGGGGCTACGCGGAGCAAGAGACACATCAAACCTAAGCTAGTGCCTCAATCAGACTGACAGATAGAAGCGAAAAGCGGGAGTGGCTACTTTGTCGAAATGACCCTTTAAAGCTACTTCCGATTCTTCCTTGCCCGCTTTTTACGCAAGCGTTTTTCTTCTAGTTTGGCTTCTTTTTTCGCTTCTGCTTGTGCGCGTAACTCCTCTACCAATAATAGCTCCGCCTCGCGCATTTTGGGTGTTTCAAGCGTAATATGGCCTAGCGTACCACTGCGCAGCTCATTGACCAAAATCTCAGACATACGGTAAGTATCAACGATGCCGCCTTTTTTTAGTAGACCTCGGTTGTGTCCTGCAACCTCAAAAAACTCCCAATCGGTTTGCGGTAAATCCTCAATCTTATAGCGCTCTTTGAGCAGATCAGGATAGGCTTCAAGCAAATACTCAGCGGTGTAACCTGCCACATCAGCGAAGTCAAATGCGGTGTCTTTGATGCCGCCTGTAGCTGCCAAGCGATAGCCTGAATTTGGGTTTTCAATCTTTGGCCAGAGCATGCCGGGCGTATCATAGAGCATGATGTCGTCATCGATTTTGATCAGCTGCTGCGACTTGGTAACGGCAGGTTCATCGCCCGTTTTGGCAATGCTGCGCCCCGCAAGAGCGTTAATCAGTGTCGATTTACCCACGTTGGGTATGCCCATGATCAGCACTTTGATTTGTCTGCCCGTGCCTGCTTTATTGGGCATTAATTGCTTACATAGCTGTACGATGCGTTTGACTTCGCTAGATTTGTTGTCGTCACAAGCGATGGCTTTGACTTGATCTTGACTCTCTAAATATTCAATCCATGCCTGCGTCTGATTGGGGTCGGCAAGATCGGCTTTATTCAGGATTTTGATGACCGGTTTTTGTCCGCGCAGCGCTGCCACCATGGGATTTTCGCTACTGTAGGGAATGCGCGCGTCGATGACCTCGATGACCACATCAATCTCTGGCATGATCTCTTTGATCTCGTTACGGGCTTTGTTCATGTGTCCTGGGAACCACTGAATGCTTGGGTTATTCATCGAGACAACAGCCTTGTAGTTAATATTTTTAAAGACGTTTAGTTTACTACATCACGCACATCATGTTGCTCTAAATCAAGGCTCTGGAGTATTCTCGGCTTCCTCAGGTGGCAACGGTGCAAGATAACCGATAAGCAGTATCAAACTGCCTGCGCCGATAAAAGAGATGACGCGCCAAATCGCCTCGGTTTGTGACAAATCGACGAGGACGAGTTTGAGCACCACGACACCCAACAAGCCGATACCCATAAACCAAAGCGTACGATGCCAGCCGCGACTGGCGATAATAGTGGCAAGTAGGGCAAGGAGCGTCCAAATAATGGTCAAGCCCGTCTGTACTTGCTCGCTTTGCCACGCGCCTATAGGCTGATAATCCCAAAGTGGCGTACCGATAAAGGCGTGTAGCGTTCTGATAAGCATACTAGAGATGACCCAAAAGCTGATAATCCCCAAAATCATGAGTAACGGTCTGCTGATAAAAGGCGGGCTAGAAGAGTTATCAGCGTTTTGTAGATAATCGTTTTGACTTAAATAATAAGCCAGCCCGCTATAAGCTAAGATGAGCCATAACGTTACATCGTATAAATTAAACAGCGGTACATAAGGCAGATTCCAAATTATCCCATCGTAAGAGAGGTTAGTTATGATGACCCAAAGCAAGGTTAACGGTGCAAATATCGCCGCGCAGCCTATCAAGGCGTCATGCCAATCAAACCAATAAATAGGCGCTACTATTTTATCACCACGGTTTTTACTACTCTGTAAGGCGACTATTATCAGCGCAGTCATCAGACCAATCGGCACTAGTAAAGTGATAACGCCGTGCGAGCTGGGCAGATAATAATGAACAGCAGCGGTTAGTACCAAAATACCGGTACCCAGCCAACTGGCATCATGATAAGACGAGCGTTGAGTGATAGCTGTGCTCTGATGATTATCGGTTGCATCATCATGCCACGTCTTTAACCATAGCTGCCCCGCAACTAGCCAACCTATGAGTAATAAGGCAAAAATGAGCCAATGCGGCGGCGTCCAAACAGTATTAAACTCAAACTTTTGCGGCAGTTGCAAAATAAGCATCGCATAAAACACGATTAGCAGTCCGTGAGTGAGCTGCCTAATCTCTCGCCACCCGTGATAACGGTTGACGAGCCAATAAACGCTCAGGCTAAATAACGCCGAGAGCGCAATGATAGTCGTCGTCGCCAATGACCAGTCGCCAAGCCATTGATCAATATCAAGCATTAATACATAAAGTGCCCAGACAACGGCAGTCAGCGTCAAAAACCGTATCAGTAGCGGACTACGCCACACCAAACTAAAAGCCATGCTTTGGCTATTGATAGTGCTCAGCCACTGACTAGCGGCCTGAGTGCTGATACCGAGCCGCCGCGCGTATGTCGATGCCAAATCAAAACCAGTATCGCTAATCGTATTATCAGCAGTAGGTGTCAAAGGGCTATCCAAAACGGCAGGCGAGTTGCTGGCGCGTAGGATAAACAAGCTGGCTAGATAACTCATAGCCGAGATACTCAGCGCTAAAGTAGGGTAGTCTTGAGATGAAAAAAATAGGTTCGCAATCAGCATGCCGATACTGATGAGCTGCAATAGTAGACCAAACAATACCGACCATGCCCGCAGGGAGCGCCGCCCAAACCATACGAGAGCCAGCCCCTGTACCGACCAGCCAAACGCAATCCACTGCGCATCTAATGCCAGCGGAATCACTAAGGCTAAAAAGCCAAACCCTAATGCTAGCATGCCCTCGGTAATGAGTGCATAACCTTGGCTACGTCGAATAAATAACCAACCTAATACGAGATAAACTGCTGCGAGAATGGCACTGGTAATCGTCAAAGCGCGTTCGATATCACCAAGCAAAGCGGCAAATAATCCAAAGGCTAATAGGGGTACACAGAACAATAATCCCGTATCTATTGGAAACAAATAATTGCCATTGAGGTTGCTGTTATTAATGTTGCTATTATCGGCACGGCTAGAGCTATCGTTATACAGCGCTTTTTTGCTATTGGCGTTATAGTGGATGATTTGCTGCGCGTAGCGGATAACAACAAACAAGTAGAGCAATACATGCAGAGCAACTAGTAGCACCAGTGACCAGCGCTGCGTCTCGATAGTGGTGCTTAAATTCTCACTGATGCCCCAATAGCTAATACCCAAATAGTAGGCCAGCCCAAAGGTCACAATGACGCCAAACAAGTTAAGGGCTTTCCACGTGCGGTAGTGAGCAATGATGGCAATTGTCACGTTGAGCAGTAGATAGTAGCTGAATAAAGTAGTCAGACTACCCGTGTCGTTACTGGTCAAAATAGGCGCAAAAAACCCGCCAGACAAGGCGAGTAGCGCTAACGGAAAGGCGTTTTGACGTACGGCTAACAGGATGGTGATAGCGGATAATAGCCCAAGCCCGATAAAGCTTGGCAAACTTGGCAGCACGAGATAGACGCTATAGGCAAAAAAGGTCGTTAAGTACGCAATAGCCAGCCCTGCGCCTTGTAACGTAATACCATAAGCAAAACGGTTCTTCGCCAGTTTAAGCCCCAATCCTGCTAATCCTAACCCTATCACTCCGATCGCTAGGAGTTTGGACTCAATAGAGATTTCGATATAGTCACTGAGCAAGCGTAGTAGCAGTACCACGCCAACGAGCAGCACCAAAACTCCGACGCGCACGACTAAATTACCACCAAAGAACCAGTTTTTGATCGAATGAAATAAGGAGGTGACAATAGGCAACGATTGCTCGTCTGGGTCTGTAACCTTTGGCGTTTTGATGAAAGTAGGGTCAGTGTGATCGTATTGAGTATCAGGATCAGATAACAGCGCGACTTGTTCGAACAACGCATCAGTTGAAGGCTCATCATTTAAATGATTAGAGTCAGTGGCTGATTGTGAAGGAGATAAAGCAGATTGCGGTAACGGTGGAGGTACGCTAGTAGCACTCAAATTGTTATCAAGGGTAGTACTTGGCGGTAAATGGCCAGCAGTATTTTTTTGCTTATTGAGCTCTATTTGCAGACGCGAGATGTCACCGCGCAATTCAAGCAGTTGCTTATTTAACTTGTTATGCAGCACAACGATGATAAGCAGCAAAATAGTAAAGCCAAACCAACCTAGCATTGCGATTACCTTTTTTGATAATAAACTAATGATGACGCTATTTTAAGATAAACACAACTTGGTAAATTTCCTTGAACTCGTTTATATACAAAATGCTGTGACACATAAAAAAACAGAGCAGGATAACCCTGCTCTGTCTTAAGAAAATAAGACTCTAACAATTCACTTACGACAAATTAGCTTGCATAAAGTCCATCATTTTATCCCAGCTCTCATTCGCCGCTTTTTCGTTATAACCCAAATCGATATCGTTTTTGGCAGCGCGCTCGTCCGCATGTGGGTTGGTAAAACCATGCTTGGCATTGTCATAGACATCGACAGTGTAATCGGTGCCTGCGTTGTCCATCTCTTTTTTAAAGTCCGCTACCGCATCCATAGAGATCATAGAGTCCTCTGCGCCATGAGCGACGAGTACTTTTGCGCTAAAGTTATTGTCAGCAGGTTGCTTGGGTGCCAAATTACCGTGGAAACTAGCAACGGCCTTTAATGGCATGCCTTCGCGCGCCATATCGAGGACGACTTTACCGCCAAAACAAAAGCCAATTGCGCCTAGATTGTTACCATCGACAGCCAATTGATCGCTAAAGTCATTTAAGATCAGGCGGCAACGTGACATAAGCATGTCTTGATCTGCAAGTACTTGCTCCATCCACATATTGGCCATAGCAGCATCGCCTGTCAATTTGCCTTCGCCGTATACATCCATGACCACAGCCGCATAGCCTGCTTTTGCTAAACGCTCAGCTACAGATTTTGGATGATCGACCACGCCCCACCATTCTGGCGCGACCATGATACCTGCAACTGGGTTGTCATCTGTGGCGCTCTCTGGGAGTGCTACATAGCTAATAAGCTCGACGTTGTTTTCGGTAGTACTGATTAACTCAAAAGTCTTAATTGACATTTTATTATCCTTCTTTGTGTTATAACATTTTTAATTAAAAATTATCATTGGTTTGACCCGTACTACCTTAGCGCCCATCTCACTCAAAAACAGCTATAATACTGTAACGCTCTTTATCAAAATGCTACTACAATTTTATGACTATCAATTTACTAAGTAAAAACACTGTGAGCTTACCTGCGCACTCAGAACCCAAGACTGAGATTTTGCGCCCACAGTTTTGGTCAACCTATACGCTTGATGAGCTAAATCACAGCGAATGGGAAGCGCTGTGTGATGGCTGTGGTAGCTGCTGCTTGATTAAGTTTATGGACAATGGCGATGACGAAGAAGAGGTTGAGTATACCGATGTCGCTTGTAAGCTCATGGACTGCGCCACAGGCTACTGTCAGCACTACGCCACACGCCAGCATTATGTGCCTGACTGTATTCAACTCACGCCTGATAAGGTGCCGACGATGATGTGGCTGCCTGAGCACTGCGCGTATAAAAGGCTATATAAAGGGCAGGCGCTACCAGAATGGCATCTACTTCTAACCCGCGATGCGGTCGCAACCCAGCAGCAAATGCGCGCGGCCAACGTGGGCGTAGCAGGGCGCTGCGTATCTGAAACGGGCATCTTGGATGAAGAGATGGAGGATCGCGTGGTAACTTGGGTGACGCCTTAGGTTTTTATTTAGTCTCGTCTAATATTTTAGTTTTAAAGACGATTTTTACTCCTGTGACGCTATCGCCGCCGATTTTGCTTTAGTTTCAGCTTCTATTTGCGTGTCAGCCAGAGGCGGAATAGGAATGCCTTGGCGAATTTGAGCTGAAAAGTCACTATTTTGATCATCTGCTACGCGCTCAATCTGATTATCAAACCCTTGAACTTTGGGATTGATATGAGTGCGCTCATACCAAGTATCCATCGACCAAGGCTGACCACCGTTATCAGGGTTAGCATCGAGCATACCGACATCAAATAGATAGTTGGGCAACCAGCCTGAGACCCAAATGCGATAATCCCACGGCAGACGATCACCACTGACGATACGCGCCATATAAAAGATAATATTGGTGCAGTTACTCACCAAAGTGTTGTACCAAGCAGGCTTGGCATTAAGCTCATCTGCAGCAGTCAAATAAGACTCAAAAAGAGCTTGGACTTCATGTCGTTGCAAATGGCTAATAGGAAACAGATATACCTGCTCGCCGCGCGCATTGCTACGGGTATAGATGATATCACGCTCCTCAGAGGCGATAAGACTCAGCTCATAACGGCGAAAAAAACCTGCCAGCGCTGAGAACGACTCACCCTCTTCTTTACGAATCTCAAATGAAAACGATAGCGGCTTGTCATCCTCAAAGCGAAAACTGACCAAGGTATGGGCGATCAGTGGCCCCATCCAATAAGAGTTGGATACATCGATACCAGATAGTTTAGACATATCGACCACTCGCGTCTCCCAGCGCTCGGTGGCATCGACATCGGTGTGCCAATCAAAGTTACGTACGTTGTAAAAGGTAATAAGGTTAGGGTTATTAATATCACGCTCATAGGTGACCCTTTGGCTCACCTCAGGCATCCAGTCGCGCTCTTGTTTGGGTTCAATAGAAAAAAACCAACTCAGACCGATTATCCATACTACGCCATAGCTAACAGCGAGTAGTCTTCTGGTCTTTTTGGGATCTATAGAGTGCTCGCCAGCTTGATTCGTCACCTTGTTAATGAGCTTTGATAAGTACTTTATCGACAGCAAAGGTATGAGTAAGCCCAAGGTGATAGCAGTTACCATCCAAGTGATTGGATGGTACGCGCCGAACTGATACCAAATTGCGAGCAGTAACCAAACGGCAGATAGGATAAGCGTCAGTGCAATCAAAACCCGTACCAGATAGTGCCACCATCTCAGGTTTGAGCGTCGATTATCCGGCCCCTTATTAGGCGTAGAGCTGTCAGTGGTACGATATGATAATAGACGAGTAAAAAACGAGCGTAGTGACATAAGCGTTGAGTAACTCGGTAAAGGGGTGATGACAATGTGTCTGACACGTTATGAAGTTTATAACACACTGACAATACAATTTGGATAAATTTGTCGTTGAATGTCTGTTAGCCTTACGATAAAGTGAAGCTAATTTCAAAACGTCATTTGTTTACAGTTATACACATAGAATCCTTTACTTCGTTGTAATGACATCCTTTAGGTCCCATTACTAAAGGCTACTAAGTTAGATACGACTTATTTTAAGATCATCAACCAAGAGGTTAAATCACATCACCATGTCTGACGACACACCTAGCCCGAGTAGTTGGTCGATGCGCGGCTTAAAACGCTGGCTATCGACCGCCCCTGAAACCCGTGATGAATTGATCGGTTTGGTTCAACAATCGCGTCAATTCTTAGAGCCTGATACAGTAGATATGTTAGAGGGCGTTTTGGATCTACCTGCCACTCAAGTGCGCGAGATTATGACGCCGCGTCCGCAGGTTGTCGGTCTCCATGAGAGTACGAGTCTGGCTGAGGTGATGGATATCATCCTCGACACTACCCACTCGCGCTATCCGGTGTTCGATAGTCAAGATGATGATGCGGTCATTGGTATATTACTTGCCAAAGATCTAATTCCCATTTTAGTGCATATGCTACGCGACCAAGATGACAAAATCGATAGTAAACGCTTAAAGGACTTAGTGCGCCAGCCGCTATATATCAGCGAAAATGCTCGCTCTGATACCTTGCTGCGCTCCTTACAAAGTACGCAGGTGCATATGGCGATTGTAGTTGATGAGTTTGGCAACTTTGGCGGCGTGGTTACGATGGAGGACTTGTTAGAGGAAATCGTCGGTGACATCGTTGATGAGCACGATGACTTTGATGAAGACAGTGACATCAATAATATCGTCCCTGACCCTGATAAGCCTAATACTTGGCGAGTACAAGCCTCGACTGTGATAGAGGATTGTAACGACGAGCTGGGTACTCAATTTGATGATACTGATGTCGATACGATGGGTGGCCTTGTGATGCAGACTTTGGGCTATGTTGGTGACCTAGAAGGCGAGAGCGTCAAAATAGACGACTGGCAAATCACCATCACCGATGTTGAAGGGCGCTTTATTCAAAATTTAGAGCTGACCAAAGTCGGCGGCGAGCAAAAGATATTGATTGGTAGTCATTGAGCACAATGTTAATAATTAAAAAAACACGATTGCGATCGTGTTTTTTTTGCATTTTAAAAAGTTATGTTACCGCTTATTTGTTGTACGACTGCGCTTATGTCTCTATTGCTTCAATTGAGACATTATCTGCTATGATAGGCGGATTTTATTATCGCCACTTTTTGGGTTTTGGATACTTGTATGCGCTTATCTACCACTGATTTACAAAAACGCTTAAATCCAGTCAAGACTAAAGGGTTGCCGCTTGCATTAGCGCTTATTCTTGCTTGGCTGGCGGGTGCTATGTTTACCTTAGCGCTTGCGCCTTATGGCATCTGGCCACTCGCTGTGGTATCGCCTGCGATTTTGTATGCGCTACTTATGCCGCAGATGAGTGGTCGCCGCGCTTTTATCATCGGCGAAGCGTATGGGATGGGACTGTGGTGCGTGGGAGCGTTTTGGCTGTATACCTCTATCCATGTCTATGGCAACACGCCTATGTGGCTTGCGCTGATATTGATTGCGATTATGGGCCTTGGGATGGGGCTTTTTCATGGGTTCTTAGCGCTGATATTTAACCGATTTGTCGGTCGCCAGCCGTTTTCCTTTGCCGCGCTTTGGATATTACAAGAGTGGCTAAAAACGTGGCTGTTTACTGGTTTTCCTTGGTTATTTGTTGGGTACGCTTTTACCGAGCAGTATTGGCTCTCATCCTTAGCGCCTGTTGGCGGCGTATTTACTGTATCCTTTGTCGCTGTATTACTGGCAGCGAGTATGGTTGAGCTACTGCGTCGCCGCGGTGGTTATATGGTCGCATCGATAGCGCTCTTAATCATTAGTACTTCGCTGTGGCTGATCAATCCGCAGTGGACTAAGCCTAAGGGCACTCCTGATCTATCAGTGTCCTTGATTCAGGGCAATATTCCGCAAGACCTAAAGTGGCTCACTGAGTTTCAGGTAGAGACGCTCAAAATCTATGCGACATTGACGCGCAGCGAGTGGGGACGCGACATTGTTTTGTGGCCTGAGTCCTCCATTCCTATGTTTCAAACAGAAGCGGTGCCCTTTATCAATGAGATGGTCAAGATGGCCAATGAGACCGATACCACTTGGGTTACTGGTATCCCTTACAAAGATGAAGCGGCGTTTGATCCTGCTACGGACGAATACGCCCCCTTTTATAACAGCGTCATTGCATTGGGTAGTGAAGCTGAGGGCATGTACAAAAAGCAGCGCCTAGTGCCGTTTGGCGAGTACATCCCGTTTGAGGGTATGCTCGATATCCTGCCCGATCTGGCAGGTAGCCAAGATATTTTGAGCTATAGCGAGGGTAGCGATCAGCAGGCACCGCTACGCGTACGCGGTCATAATTTAGGCGCCGCTGTGTGTTACGAAGTCGCTTATCCTGATACCACGCGCAAAAATGCTATCGGCACTGACTTTTTATTGACCATTTCTAACGACGCTTGGTTTGGTACCTCAGCAGGACCCTTGCAGCATCTGCAAATGGTGCAGATGCGTGCACTTGAGAATGGACGCTGGTTTATGCGAGCGACCAATACAGGGGTGACGGCTATTATCGATCATAAAGGCCGTATTGTAGAGCGCGCGCCGCAGTTTGAGCGCACCGTATTACGCGGTGATATTCAAGCGCGAGTCGGCAACACGCCGTTTATGCGTTTCGGTCATTATCCTATTTTGATTATTATCGCTATATTACTGTTACTGAGCTACGTAGGCCGTCGCAGCAGTACTCGCACTCAAGCACAACACCCTAGCAAGAGATAACAAGGGTTAGCTTATTACTGCCAAAGACAGTTGCGGGCTAAATTTTTACGAATAAGTCCTTTAAATAGGTAAGGGTTTTCACAAATCGGTAAAAATTGCGATATAATAGGTCAAATTTAAAATATTTTTTGTCCAAGGTGGATAAGGTATGTCAGAAGATATCATCAACAACAATCCAAAAAAAGAGTTCATGTTCGCCCTAGTTGGCGTAGGTATGTTCTTAGCTATCGTTTTACTTATTGGTATATCTGCCTTTTTGCGTCCAGCAGGTGAGCATATCACTGCCGAGGCGACTGAGGAATCGGTTGCGGCTGAAAACGCAGAAGCTATCGTTGCTGAAGATACGGCTGAGCCTGCGGCTACTGATGGCGCAGAAGATACAGATTTGGGCGCTGGAGAATCAGCGGCACTAGAGGATCAAACAATAGGCGCTGCAACAGTGACACCAGATCCAAGTACGGGTGACTCTATCGTTGCAACTCAAGCAGCTGAGGCCACAGCAGACGGCGTTGTTAATCAAGAAGCCGTCGCCGAAACTGACTTGGTCGGACCTTCTGATCAAGTCGCAGGTACGGTTAATCCACCAGTAGCTGCGCAATAGGTTTTTGAGTCAAAAGTATCATTTAGACGTTGTTTCTAAGCCTTAGCACCATAAAAACTCGCCTTCATATTATGATGGCGAGTTTTTTGTTGTCTCGTTTTATAATAAAGAGTGCTTACAAATAATCAGTGTTTATAAATAGGCGCTCATCCCCAGATAAGCACTATAGCCAGATAATCATTATAAACAGATACTATCGCTATCTCATTATGACAATGTTACTAATAAAAAAGAGGTTCTATGTCCACTCAAGCCCTAACATCCAAAGCCAGTATTCAGCAGCGTATTAGCGAAGTACAAGCTACTCTTAAAGCGCAAGATCTCTCTGCGCTTATCGTCCCAACCGCTGATCCGCATTTATCTGAGTACTTGCCTGAGTATTGGCAGGCACGCGTATGGCTATCAGGGTTTACAGGCTCCTCTGGTACATTGGTCGTGACCGCTGATTTTGCAGGCCTGTGGACAGACAGTCGTTATTGGGTACATGCCGCGAGCGAGCTTGCAGATACAGGTATTGAGTTAAAAAAGCTGGCTTTGGGTGAGCCTAATCATGTTGAATGGTTAGCCGATCAGTTGCAAGATGGCGATAGCGTGACAGTTGATGGCAGCGTGCTCTCTATCAGCGAGCAGGATAAACTATTGGACGCTTTTGCTGGTCAAGACATCACTTTAATCACTGATCGAGATGTCCTTAGTCAAGTGTGGACAGATCGTCCTACGCTACCTACAGCTCAGCTATATCAGCATGAGGCGCCGTTTGTCTCGCAGTCTGCGGCGTCGAAAATAGCAGCCATTCGCGCAGGCATGACAGATGCAGGCGCGACTCATCATCTGCTATCTAGCCTAGATGATATTGCTTGGCTCACTAACTTACGCGGCTCTGATGTCGACTACAATCCTGTCTTTTTATCACATATGCTCATCAGCGCAGACAAAGCAACGTTGTTTATTGATACTCATAAAGTCAGCAGTGATATTGAACATTCTCTCAAAGAGAGCGGTATTGCCTTAGCAGATTACAAGGATATCAAAGATGCACTAGGACAATTGACCTCTGATGATTTGCTGCTACTAGACCCAAGTAAAGTTGCAGTCGGCACCTTATCTAAGATTGTTGATAACGTGGGCTTCATTGAACAAATAGCACCGAGCACTATGCTCAAATCCATTAAATCTGAGGCTGATATCGAGCATATCCGCGAAGCTATGCGTCAAGATGGCGCGGCGCTTTGTACGTTCTTTAGCGACTTTGAAGCGCGACTAGATAAAGGTGAGCGTTTGAGCGAATTGGACGTTGATCGTATGCTCATTGAGGTGCGCAGTCAGCAGCCAAATTACGTCTCACCGAGCTTTCCGACGATTGCAGGCTTTAATGAAAATGGCGCTTTGCCGCATTACCGCGCTACACCAGAGAGTTTTAGCTATTTGGAAGGCGAGGGTGGCTTGCTACTTATCGATTCAGGTGCTCAATATCAAAACGGCACTACCGATATCACCCGTGTCGTCGGCATTGGCGCTGTCACTAGTGCACATAAACGCGACTTTACGCTAGTGCTCAAATCGCATATTGCGCTTGCGCGTGCAAAATTCCCTGAAGGCATCAGCTCGCCTGCTATCGATGCGATTTGCCGTGCGCCATTATGGCAAGCGCAAATGGACTACGGCCACGGTACAGGACACGGCGTAGGTTATTTTTTGAATGTGCACGAGGGCCCGCAAGGCATCTCTTATAACGCCAGTAATACCAAAGAGCGGGCGATGCGGACAGGAATGATCACTAGTAACGAGCCAGGATTGTACCGTGAGGGCAAATGGGGTATTCGTATTGAAAATTTAGTAGTCAATACGCCAGTATCTGAGCCCAGCGAGTTCGGTCAGTTTTTGCAGTTTGAGACAGTAACCTATTGTCCAATAGATACGCGTTTAATTGACGAGTCACTGCTGGATCGAGTAGAAATCGATTGGTTAAATGACTATCACAGTCAAGTCTACAATGAGCTACAAGATCGTATTGAGGGAGCAGCTTTAGAGTGGCTTACCCAGCGTACGCAAGCTATTTAACCTTTAGATTTATAAAAAAAGGCGCTGTCGTTTAGATGACAGCGCCTTTTTATTACTAGTAGTCTAAGTAGTATTTAGATTATTCTTTATTATCTGTATCACTAAGAGGTGCTTTGTCTGGAATAGTTCCATCATTTTGCGTATTTGCTTGATCGGCGCTAGACAAGCGCTGGGTCACCTCAGCTCGCATCCAAGATTTAAGATTCTCAGAGATTTGCATCATTTGCTCGCTAACATAGTCGTCAATACTCGTTTCAAGCTCACGAATCAGGCTTTCGTGATCAGCATTTAGTTTACTGTCATTTAAAGACAAATGAATAGCGGTATGCGTGCGCGCATTTTGGGTTATTGCGCTTATGCTGTTGTCATTCGTCGCTATATTCTGACCATCTGAAACGTTTGTTTTTCTATCGGCGTCACTAATATCAGTATTAACATCAATATTAGCATCGGTACCCGCGGTGTCATTGTCTATCGTGTCTTCAACTATAGATTCACGCGCCCTAGCCTCTTGCTCATCTGCCTCTTCTTGTCGTTTGCGCTTGTTGTCCGCTTCTTTTGCCTCCAAAGCTTTTTCTTCTTCTTGCGCTTTTTTAGCCTCTATCTCTTCTTGTTCTTTTAAACGTAAGGCATCGGCAGCTTGCTTATCGGCAATGGCTTTAGCGATGGCTTGTTCTGCATGATGATTTTCGTATAATTCATCAAGATGGGCGTCCAAATCATGCGTGTCAAAGACAAAGTCTTCAAATGAAGTCTCAGGCTGGAGTAAGGTTGTGATATCAGTGAGCTCTTGAATAATAGCTGCGCGTATCAGCTCAGGCGCATATGTCCAGCGCTGGTAGAATTGTTGAGAGAATGAATAGCTTGACATGATATCTTCCATAAAGTGCTAAAAATTACCCCTTATCATACGCAAGTCGGATAAGGGGCTGCAAGAGGACAAACGTAGTAATCTAACGCGAGCATTGCGCTAAGACAAATCAAGCACCAATCTAAGCGTTTAAATCAGGTCCAACGCGCAAAGAGTAAAGAGCCGTTAGTACCACCAAAGCCAAAGCTATTGGACACCGCATACTTTAGATTATCGACTTTGCGTGAGGTATTGGCCACATAATCTAAATTACAGTTATCCTCGATATCATCTAAATTAATCGTTGGTGGAATGTGCTGATGCTGTAGCGCTAAGACGGTAAATATTGCCTCGATACCGCCTGCTGCACCTAGCAAGTGACCGGTCATGGATTTGGTTGAGCTGACGAGTATGCTATCTTTGATATCGGCAAATACTGTCTCAATCGCTAATGATTCTGCAACATCACCTGCAGGAGTACTGGTACCGTGAGCATTGACATAACCCACAGCGGACGGCTCGATGCCAGCGTCGTTGAGCGCATTTTGCATGGCTCGAGCAGCGCCACTACCGTCTTCGGGAGGCGCGGTAATGTGACTGGCATCATCACTCATACCGAAACCGACCAGTTCTGCTAAAATATTGGCGCCGCGCGCTTTGGCGTGAGCAAGGCTTTCGAGCACCATGACGCCTGCGCCGTCCCCTAAGACAAACCCGTCACGCCCCTTATCAAACGGACGCGAAGCCTTTGTTGGCTCGTCGTTGCGCGTAGAGAGCGCATGCATTGCGCCGAACCCTGCGATACCTAATGGACTTGAGCCTTTTTCGCTCCCGCCTGCCAGCATGACGTCGGCATCGCCATGAGCTATGAGTCGTGCGGCCAATCCGATAGCGTGCGTCGCTGTCGTACAGGCGGTGGATGTCGCTAAGTTTGGACCTTTTAAGGTATGTTTGATAGCCACAAGACCTGCTGCCATATTGACGATAGAGCCTGGAATAATAAAGGGCGAGACCTTTTTTGCGCCTTTATCTCGTAGCATATCGCGGCTGTTTTCAATAGTTTGAATACCGCCAATACCTGAACCCAAAATCACCCCAAAGCGCTCTTGATCGACATCTTTGACCGGGCTGTCAGCAGCGCTTATCTCATCGATGTAGCCTGCATTGTGTAGTGCCATAGAAGTGGCCGCTACCGCATAATGCATAAACTCATCGTAGCGGCGTGCGTCTTTAGGATTCATGTAGTGCTTGGCGTCAAAGTCTTTAACCGTACCAGCGATTTGCGCGCGGTACTCTTCAGGGTCAAAATGGGTGATAGGCGTAATACCACTCTCACCATTTAGCAGTCTTGTCCAAGTGCTCTCAACGTCTAGTCCTAAAGGTGTTATCGCACCCATACCCGTTACAACGACGCGCATCTCATCAGAGCGTTCATGATGCGCAGCTTTACGGCGTTTTTGGTAGGTGGATTGATCTTGATTCGAGGTGGCTTGACTCATATATATCGTCCTATACTTGCAGTTTAAAAATGGGTTTTGTACAGCGCACATGTGTGTTGCTGTACTGAGCGCTTGTCTTCCCTGACTGTAGGGCGCTCATCGATCGTATTGTTCATAAATTATAGCAACTATTATAAAACACATCAGTTTACGCGTGTAAACTTAAATAAGACGAGCCAGTTCGCCATGCAAAATTAATGTGGATAACCTTTTAAAAAGTGTTTAAATTTTTTATTCACAATGAGATCTAGTCTACTCTAAGCAAAACACACCTGACCTAATACCACGCTTTTATTAGCACCTGTTACCGCAGGCAGATTGCCCGTCTCACCCATTAACGTTTGACGCGCAAGCCAAGCAAAGGCCACAGCTTCAACCCAAGTTGGCGCAAGACCTAGAACCTCAGTCGTCTGCACACTAGTATGCGGCAAATGCGCTTGCAACCTCGTTATCAGATAACTATTTAGCGCACCGCCGCCGCAGACATACACAATGCTGTCATCATGAGATTGGATAAATTGATTGATCTGGTCGCTAGCACTCATAGCAGTCAGCTCGGTCAAAGTTGCTTGCACATCAGCGGATGAGTAGCGAATATGAGCCGATGCTTGATCGAATTTTTGTAGCTCATCTTGTAGCCATTCTAGATTAAAGTCCTCGCGCCCTGTGCTTTTAGGATAAGTTTTTGCAAAAAATGGATGCTCTATCAGCTGATTAAGTAGCGGCTCAACAACTTGCCCAGACTGCGCCCAAGCGCCATCGGCATCGTAGTCCCGACCAGTATGAAGCGCGGTCCAAGCGTCCATCAATACATTAGCAGGACCAGTATCATAGCCAGTCACCTTATCTGAGCCAGCAGGCAAGACGGTGATATTAGCAATACCGCCTAAATTTAGCAGGATACGCGTCGTGTGTGCATCTGAGAATAGAGCATGATGAAAGGCAGGTACTAGCGGCGCACCTTGCCCGCCAACTGCCATATCGCGGCGGCGAAAATCACTGACCACGCTGATACCTGTGCGCTCAGCGATAATATTGGCGTCAAGTAATTGCAACGTATAGCCCATCTGCGGGCGATGACGTACCGTTTGCCCATGACAGCCAATAGCTAGCACGGACTCTGCCTCGATATTGGCTCGTTGCAACAAGGTATTGACCGCATCACTTGCAAACTCGCCATATGCTTTGCTGGCCCAGCCAAACCAGTCTAATTCGCTATTGGGCTCGCTCTCTACTGGCGTTAAGGCTTGCACGCCATTAGGCTGACACAAGGCAAGCAGCACTTCTCGCAGACGCGGCGGGAAGTCTCGGCTATAGCTTGCCAATAATTGCATAGGTGCGGCGCTAGAGTCCGCCGTGAACTGACACAGTACCGCGTCCATACCGTCCAAACTCGTCCCTGACATCATGCCGATATATAGACCATCATTGAAGTTCTCGAACAGGGTTTGCTCTAGGGTATCGACAAGCGACATATCCTCGCCATCGCTTAGATCTACGTTGGAGTTTTGATTATCAATAACAGACACAGGCTTACTCATGGCAATTTACCTCAAAAAACGCTAGTATATCTCTCAAATTCTACCATCTTTTACAGGCTACAAGATTCTAATTGGCCCAAACGCGTAAGCCTTTTCATAATGACAATAAAGAGATTCTCATGACCACTCAAACCCATACCTTAGAAGACCAACTTGCCCTAATTGAACGCGGTACGCAAGAGGTGTTATCTAGAGACGATTTAATCGCTAAACTTAAGCTAGATCGTCCGCTACGTATCAAGGCAGGCTTTGATCCTACCGCGCCTGATTTGCATTTAGGTCATACGGTACTTATCAATAAGCTCAAGCATTTTCAAGATTTGGGCCATGAGATTTATTTTTTGATAGGCGATTACACTGCCAAGATTGGCGATCCTTCGGGCAAAAACAGCACGCGTCCGCCATTGACCGACGAGCAAATCAAAGTCAATGCTGAGACGTACGCTGAGCAAGTGTTTAAGATTTTGGATAAAGATAAAACCAAGATCGTATTCAACTCTGAATGGTTCAAAGATATGTCAGCGGGCGATATGATTCAACTCTCAAGCCAGCTGACGGTTTCGCGCATGCTAGAGCGTGATGACTTCTCCAAACGCTACGCGGCGCAAACGCCTATTGCCATTCACGAGTTTCTCTATCCCTTAGTGCAAGGTTATGACTCTATCGCGCTTGAGGCGGACGTTGAGCTTGGCGGTACCGATCAAACCTTTAATATTTTGATGGGACGCACCCTCCAAGGTCGTTATGGTCAAGAGCCACAAGTTTGTATTACTGTGCCAATCTTAGAAGGGCTAGACGGCGTCAATAAAATGTCTAAATCCTTGAACAATTACGTCGGTATTTATGATGCGCCAGGCACCATGTACCAAAAGCTTTTATCCATGCCAGATACGCTTATCCGTCGCTACTTTGAGTTTTTGAGCTTTAAGCCGATGGATGAAATTGAAAGCTTGATGGCGGAGATGGATAACGGTCGTAATCCGCAAGAGATCAAACGCATTTTAGCCGAAGAGTTAATCGAGCGCTTCCACGATAGCGACGCCGCTGCTAATGCGCACAAATCTGCTGGTAACGTCTTAGCCGATGGCGAATTGCCTGTCGATCTGCCAGAAGTTACATTGGACTTAGAAGGTGCGGATGCGCTATTTATCACTCAAATCCTAAACCAAGCACAGCTTGCCAAAAACAACTCAGCAGCCAAAGATATGGTCAAACGCGGCGCGGTAAAAGTCGATGGCGAAGTGGTTGATGCTGGGTTTAGCTTAACCTCAGGGCAAACGGTAGTCATTCAGGCAGGTAAAAAGGCATATGCTAAGGTGACGGTGGGATAAAGCGCGTAGGATTAATAAGGTAAATAAAAAAAAGGCAAGAGGCATGAAGCAAAAATATCAATCCATACCCCAAGGCATCTACCGCCACTACAAAGGCAATCTGTATCAAGTCTTGCATACCGCGCAGCATTCTGAAACCGAGGAGTCGCTAGTAGTTTATCGTTGTCTCTACGGCGAGTATGGCATGTGGGTACGACCGCTTGCGATGTTTGCTGAGACGGTTATGATAGATGACAAAGAAGTACCACGCTTTGAGCTGATTAAAACTCTAGCGGATTGATGATTAAAATACCTTTTTAACATCCCAAAAAAAGCGACCCTATAAAGGTCGCTTTTCTTCTTTGAGTGAAAGTATGACGTCAATTAGCTACCTAAAAACTTAATAAGCGCTTCGTTAAACTCTTTAGCATGCGTGACATTAATGCCATGTGGGCCACCTTCAATGATATGCAATTGACTATCAGCGATCATCTCATGCGAGCGCTCACCACTGACTTCAAAGGGTACGATTTGGTCGGCATCACCATGGATCACTAAAGTGGGTACATCGAATTTCTTTAAATCATCACGAAAGTCAGTGTACGCAAAGGATTTAACACAGTCATAAGTGGCTTTAGCAGACGCGTATGACGCGATATCGCGGTTATACAAGCGCATGGGCTTACTGACCAACAGTTTGCCGTCTTTTGGCGTAAAAAAGTTCTTAGTGAAGTCATTTAAAAAGGCAATACGGTCGCCGCTGACCCCATCCAAAAACTCTTGTACATCCGCCTCTTCTAAGCCGCCATCAGGATTATCATCTGCCTTGAATAAATAAGGCGGCACTGCTGAGGCCAGCACGGCTTTACTCACACGCTCAGAGCCATAGTTGCCAAGGTAGCGCGCTACTTCACCACCGCCCATAGAGAATCCAACGATAGTAGCATCTTGCAAATCAAGCTCATCCATCAGTGCCTTTAAATCTTGAGCTAAGGTGTCGTAGTCATAGGCTTCCCAAGGCTGGGAGGATCGACCAAAGCCGCGTCTATCATAAGTGATGACTTGATATCCAGCTTCGACTAAAGCCATAAGCTGTGACTCCCACGCGCGTCCACTTAGCGGCCAGCCATGAATGAGTACCACAGGTTTGCCGCTGCCTTGAACTTCGTAATATAGATTAACGGGTTGATTGTCTTGAGTATCGACTTTTATATAGGGCATATTCATATCCTTTTGAATGATTATTTTTTTGGTGGCGTTATGTATGATTATCTTTTTATAAGACATCACAGTGGTACGCCAACTCTTAAGTATAAGAGCTGGTTATGTTATTTGCTGTGAGAGGTTGTGATAAATATAGTGTGGTTGTGTGAGCAGGGGTCGTCTCTAAAATCATTTTAAAAGAATGCTTTAAGCACTTTATAAAACCTAACGGGCTCATCAAGTGGTACGGCATGACCTGAGTGCGGTAAAACGATTTCAGTGGCATTGGGCAGCATCTGCGTCACCTTTTGTTGCCACTTAGGATCGTAGAGCTTTGAGCGTCCGCCAATCAGATTGACGACAGGAATAGTCACTTTTTCTAACGCTCCGCGAAAGTCATAGGGCAGCTCCAAATAAGCTTGCAAGCATTGTCTTTTATGATTCCAGATACTATGCTCATAAAGCGCAAGCTTAGGATCGTTTTTGTAGGTTGTCGCTTGCACAAACGCTTTTGAGCGTGTGCGATTAACTGACAGGAGTGAAAACAACCGCTCGACATCGGTAGCATGGCGTTTGAGGGCAAAGGGTAGATGCGTAAAGCTGCCACTATCGGCATAAGGCAAGGTTTTGTCGATGACCTCTTGAAAGATATCGAACACTTCTTGCTGGCGCGTACCAAATAGGCCGCCTTGCCAGTCGGGCTGATTATGAATAGCAGGGTTTTGATCGATATTCAAAAATTGGCTAACTCTATCCACGCCAAAACGTTCGAAATAGGCCCACATGACCTGCGCGCCCATAGAGATTGCCGCAATAGGCAGAGACTCTACTTCTCTGAGCGTACAGATATGCTCAACCATATCATTCATATCCTCAGCGTATTGACGGATAAAATCAAACTGAGTCAAAGCAATCTCTTTGGCCTCACCAAAGCCTCTAAAGTGCGGCAAATAAAAGGTGTGTTTGCCAAGGAGCGGCGTTATAAACGGCAAAAACTCACGCGCATCCATACCATAGGCGTGCAGCAGTAATACAGCTGGCCCTTTTCCAATTACTGAAACAGGTAGCCGCGTGCCGTCAGCTGCTGTGATATTTATGGTCTGTAACTGATATGGCGTGAGCAAGTTTTTTATCATAGCGTGTTTTATAGTTTCCTAAAAATGTTGTGGATAGCAGTGTGATTTAAATGTTTATTGCCACAATTTAGCGTACTCGTCGTCACTGATAGTAGCGATATCTAACTCATTTAACATAGTACGCAGTGCTGACCAACGCTCCTTGTTAGGCTCAATAGGAGTAATCAGGCGACTTAGCGTATCGGTGATAATGTCATCCATTAACGCTGAGGGCTCATCTGCTGTGTAGCCGTAATAAATCTCGCGCGCTTTTTTAGGCTGACTAGTGCATAGTTCAGCCATTTTCATCGTCACTTTGACAAAGTGCTCCATAGCGTCTTTTTTGTTGTCCCACAGACTATGCGTGGTCATCATCTCTAGCGCTGAAAAGTTTGGATAAGGCGATAAGTGCTGATCAATAAAGGTGTATTCAAGTCCGATGTGATTGGCCTCGATGCCTTCAAAGTTATAAAAGCACAGCCAAGCCCCATCGAATTCGCCAATTGCATCGCCTTCTTGCAAGTTCTTTAGATGTTGAAAGTCGGTTTCTACAAATTCAACACTCGCGCGATCCAAATCAAAGCCATTTTGCTTTGCATAACGACGTAGTATCTCAAAACCGATTTTGTTGGTAATAGGATTAGCAGAGGGCGTCGTAATACGAATGGGCTGATTTTGTGTAAACTTATCCACACCGCTTTGCTTCATCATAACCCCGCCGTCGGTCACAAAAAAACAGCCAAGCGCTTTTAAATCAGTGAAGTAATGCTCAAAAAAATGAATCGGCTCATTAACATGAAAGTCGATATTACCTGCTTGTAGCTCGGCAAAACCATCATAGTGTTCAGTCGGCTCAATCATCGTAATATCGAGCCCAGCTTCTTTGTATGCACCAGTATGAATACCGGCGATAAAGGGCAGATGATCAGGATTCAAAAACCATTCTAGTGTCAAAGTGAGCGATGTGTTCGCCATCATATATCCTTATCGTATCGGTTAAAGGTTCAGTGATAACACCTTTTATAACAAAAGCTACGGTAATAGAGGTTAAAAACCGTCAAACTGACCATAGCACAAAAATGTTTTTATAATAAAAATACTTAGTATTGATACATCATAAAAGGGATATAGGTTTATGAGCAGATCGACGTTGTCCGCATTAGATACGAGTCTATATCCGCAAGTTTGGAGGCAGCAGACGGTTATAGATCCGCAAAACTTGCTTATGGCGCTTTTGACAGGTGATATCGAGATTGATCCAAAAGAATTTACTAAGCTATTACTAAAAGACACCGTGTACCAAGAATGGATCAACGCGACTGTATTTGGGCGCTATATTCAGCGCAGCTTTACCGCTTTTTATCGTCAGACCGAAGATAGCTTCAACATGGATATGCCCGCATTGTTTCGCCGTGAGCTCATGCGCCATGCGCAGTTTTTACCTATCAATCAGATATTATTTGTCGCAGGAGATATTCCCAAAAGCGCGCGACTCGACAAGCTTTTCACCACAACGGTCAATCCAGCAACCGCCCTCGATGATGCACAAAAAATAAGCCAAAACGCAGTGAAATCTGGACGATTACTCTCTCAAGAGATTATTATTAATAAAATAAAAGTGGCTGGCAAACAAGTCGTGGGCTTTCCCATACGTCATAATAAGCGTACGAGTGAACGCACACGTAACGAGGTGCTCATCTTAGATTTCAATGACTTGCGTTTGGTTAGCGAAGAGGTTGTAGAAGCAAGCGCTATTAAAAAAAGCAATACAGCCGAGACCATATTGCTTCGATATTATGAATTACGCTGATAGTGTTATCAACAATAGCAGCTTAACTTTTAAGACTAGTCTTTAGCAATCGTTAACCCATTAAAGGTTTGCGCGACTGGCATGACCTCCAAGCGATTGACGTTGATATGCGCAGGCGATTCAATAAGCCAGAGCAAGATATCGCCGATATCTTCACCCGTCATGGTTTTAAAGCCATCATATACCTTTGCTGCTTTGTCATCATCGCCGTGATAGCGCACGTTTGAAAATTCTGTACCCGCTACATTACCAGGCTCGAGATTGGTCACGCGTACTTGCGTACCGAGCAAATCTGCACGCAAATTTAAGCTAAACTGCTTTACAAAGGCCTTAGTCGCACCATAAACGTTACCACCATAATAGGGCCAAGTGCCCGCGATAGAACCGACGTTGATAATGTAACCGCTATCACGCTCAACCATTACTGGCAGGACGGCATGAGTTAAGGCCATCAATCCTTTGACATTGGTATCGACCATTTGCATCCAGTCATCAAGCGCGGCACTCTGGGCAGGCTCCGTACCGAGCGCGAGTCCAGCATTATTAACGAGCACATCGATCTGAATAAAATCGCTTGGCAAGTCTTTGATAATTTGTGCAATAGAGTCGGTATCGCTGACATCCATAACCACGGGCAAAAACAATTCACCTAATTCGTCAGCCATAGCATTTAGTTTGTCTAAGCGACGAGCACAGCCAATAACGCGGTGGCCTTTAGCGACTAATTTTTCAGCCAGCGCTTTACCGAATCCAGCGCTAGCCCCTGTAATCAATATATTCATTATCTGCCCCTCTGCGATGTCAATGTTTATTGTTTACCAAAGATTTTATCGCCCGCATCACCTAGACCTGGAATGATGTAGCCGTCTTCATTTAGATGACTGTCGAGCGCTGCGGTATATATCTTTACATCAGGATGTGCTTCATTGACTAGGCGTACCCCTTCAGGAGCGGCGACCAGCACCAAGGCTTTTATATTTTGACAGCCATGTCTTTTTAGCATGTCAATAGTGGCGACCATAGAGCCGCCGGTGGCGAGCATAGGATCGATGACCAGTGCAGGACGCTTATCCATGTGGCTGACGAACTTCTCAAAGAAGGGTACAGGCTGCAAGGTTTCTTCATCACGTTGCAAACCGACAACTGAGATTTTTGCTGTGGGAATCAAGTCGAGCACGCCGTCCAGCATGCCCAAACCTGCACGCAAAATAGGCACAACCGTTGCAGTCTTGCCGACAATTTGCTCACCATCGATCTCGCCGCACCAGCTCTCCATTGGAAAGGTTTCAATTTCAAAATCATGACTTGCTTCATATGCCATCAGGCGCGCAAGCTCTTTGGTCAGTGTGCGAAACTTATAGGTACTACAGTCCTTTTCGCGCATAAGACTCAGCTTATGACGCACCAAGGGATGATCGATGACCGTAATGTTTAGCTCACTCATAACTACTCTCTTATTAGATAGATTAGGCGCTAGTAGGTTTAACACTAGCTCTTTGTTCTTAATATTGGGTTCTTGATAGTGGATGATGCTCGTATGCTATGATAACAAAAAAACCGCTTTTCTAATGAAGAATGTTATGACCAAACCATCCTCAAAAGCTCAGATCGACAAAGACGATTCTACTAATAACTTAGATAAGGCAAAAACTGCTAGTCCAGAAATAGAAGATCATCCCTTTAAACCTGTATTGCCGCCCAATGCCACCGTTATGATGATGGGCAGCTTCCCGCCGACCTCTGACAAATGGGCGATGCGCTTTCATTACCCCAACTTTTATAATGACATGTGGCGTATTTATGGCGGCGTCTTCTTTGACGATGTAAACCACTTTAGGGTAGGGGATGACAAACGTTTTGATCCTGATCAGATACGCGAATTCTTATTTGAGCGCGGGATCGCTTCTTGTCCGACAGTCAGACAAGCGATACGAGAAACGGGGAATGCATCAGATAAAAACCTTACTGTAGTCACCCCGGTTGATTTGGATCTGATCTTACCGCAAGTGCCAAAAGTAGAAGCATTATTTACCACAGGCGGTAAGGCAACAGAGGTTTTGATTGAGCTATTAGATATCTCCTTACCCAAGTCCAAATACCCAAAAACCAATCAAAGCATGGCTTATCCTTATAAGTGGCAAAGCGATGATTCAGAACTAATAGATCAAAAAGTAAATAAGTTAACTCTACATAGATTGCCGTCTACCTCACGCGCATATCCTCTAGGATTAGATAAAAAGATAGCGGCTTACAAAGGATTTTTTGAAAAGCTGGGTAAGCTATAAAAAGAATGATAGCGTATGGTGAAGTTAGCGAAGCGTAATCCACCACTCTAAACTCTTGATAAACAGGCACAATTAAATTTTCAGCGGATTAAATTAGAATAAACCTAAAACAGAGGTTGACGCCTAACCGAAAGCGCGTATAATGCCACCCAGTCGAGAGGGAAGGCGGATTGAGAATGAGTTATCATTCTAACCAACCAGCCAATAGCGAGAAGTTTCAACCTAACTACTTTAGTAATTAGAAATGAAATTTCAAAC
>NZ_JBQQEZ010000007.1:0-157514 GCF_052258425.1 Psychrobacter sp. T6-4 | reverse complement strand
ATAGACGCTTATTATTTGGTGTCAAGGGTTTATTTTATTTAGTTTGAAATTTCATTTCTAATTACTAAAGTAGTTAGGTTGAAACTTCTCGCTATTGGCTGGTTGGTTAGAATGATAAGTCATTCTCAATCCGCCTTCCCTCTCGACTGGGTGGCATTATACGCATGTTTAAAGTTGGGTCAAGGGGTTTGTGAAAAGAATTTAATATTCATGTTTTACCTTATCACTTTTTACTCCATTAAAAGCTAATGCAAGCTTACTATCTTCTGATGGTAAGCTTGCTTATTCTGCTTATTAACTTAAAGGTTATTTAGTCAAAGGTATAACTGACGCCGACATTACCACCATTTTGACTGCCACTGCCTCCAAAGGCGCTGCTAATGGAGAACTGTCCATCTGATGTAGTATAGCCTATACCTACTGCGTAACCAGACTCTCCTTCCCATGTGCCGCCACCAAGACCAACACTTACTTTGCCTGGGACATTAGGATAGCGTAGAGCGCCAAAGGCGAGAGCACCAGCAACAGCTGAATGAGTTTCTCCTTCGAGATCATCTATTCTTCTATCTGTATAACCAAAGGCTTCAGCACGATTTTGATTGAGCTGAGAGACGTTAACTGCATCGTTCGGATTGATACCTGCTGCAACGTTGGTGATACGGCGCTGGTTATTTGCGTTACCTACTGAGACGGTATTATCCGCACTAGTCTGTGAGTTAGCACCAAGTGCTACCGAATTGCTATTAGTCACACTACTATTAGAGCCGATAGCCACTGCATTATTTGCCTGCACGTTGACCGACTCACCAATAGCAACAGAGTTTGAGGCGTCCGTTGTATCAGTAAAGGTTGGGGTGCCATTATTGTTAGCTGTTGCTCCTGTAGCACCGACGGTAGCGTTGCTACCTAAGACTACTGAGTTGCTCGTCGTATCGCCTATGACGTTGTCGTTACCCACCGCATAGTTGGCATTACCGCCAACGATGTTAGGATCACCAAACGCACCTGAGCGATCGCCTGAGACAATGTTGCCTTTGCCGACGCTAGTAGATTGATCGCCAGTGACTATGCTATCTGTTCCTACGGCGATACTGTTAGTACCTGCAGATTTGGTATTAACACCAATAGCAATCGCACCATCAGCTGTCGCACCATTACCATTAGAGTTGCCTTCGTTTTCGTCATCAGAGCTATTGATACTTACAAATTGAACTTTACTATCTTCGATTTGCTCCACTAGTTTAGCTCTAGCGTCTTCACTGATGCCTGATTCGCCTCTGTCACCCTTATCGCCCTTAACACCTTGGGCACCCATCGCACCGTCTTGACCATCAATGCCATCAGTCCCATCAGCACCGTCTTGACCTGCTACGCCTTGCAAACCTTGCTCGCCTTGAGCACCAGTTTCGCCTTGAATGCCTTGTTCACCCTGAATACCCTGAGCACCCATTGCGCCGTCTTGACCATCAACTCCATTTTGACCCGCTGGACCTCGTTCGCCTTGTGGACCTTGAGCACCGTCTTGACCATCAATGCCGTTAGTTCCGTCCTGACCGTTTAAACCATCAGTGCCCGCTATGCCTTGTTCACCTTGGATGCCCTGCAAACCTTGCTCGCCTTGAATACCTTGAGCACCAGTTTCGCCTTGAATGCCCTGCAAACCTTGCTCGCCTTGAATACCTTGAGCACCAGTTTCGCCTTGGATGCCCTGCAAACCTTGCTCGCCTTGAATACCTTGAGCACCAGTTTCGCCTTGAATGCCTTGCAAACCTTGCTCGCCCTGAATACCTTGAGCACCAGTTTCGCCTTGAATGCCTTGCTCACCCTGTGGACCTGGTGTGAGTTCAATAGTATTTATCTGACCTTGCAAATCGTTCAACCTGCCATCAACTGCCGTGAATGCTGAACCTACATTGTCGTAGTTGGTATTGTTAATACGATAGGTCGGTGCTTGGAAAGTACCGTTCATGTTGAATGCGGCATTACCACCAAGAGCAGAGGCTAGGTTCTGTGCTTGAGAGAAGCTGTTCGTCTCTACTCTTTGTAGCTGCGCCACATTGACCGCATCAGTATCAGTCGTACCTGCTGCTACACCTGTGATTTGACGGGTTTGCCAGTTAGCAGAATCAGCATCGCTAGTATCTCCGACACTGACTGCGGCGAGCGTTGATTGCCATACTGGCGTAGTTCTGGTGTCCGCACCAAACCCCTGTACGCCTGCGTCAACTGTGGTAACGCTTTGTGATCCTAGTGCAATACTATTACGAATGTTAGCCGTCGATCCTGTACCCATCGCAACGCTGTCACGAGCGCTTGCGACTGAGGTATTACCGATAGCGGTTGCGCGGATACCGCTCGCGGTGGCGCCTACACCGAGAGCTTCATAGTCTGCTGCTGCGAACTCAAATATCTGACCACCATTACCATCGTCTTTAAAGCGTCGACCATTAAAGTCTGTTTGTATAGGGGTTGTCGCAGCAGTAAACTCAGCTTGCACTACTGCATTTGCTATTGCAACTCGCGTATCTTCGCTACCACTACCAATAGCAGTAGCGCCTACCTCTGATGCTTCATTTAAATTACCTAACGCTGAACTGGAAGCTCCTGAAGATTCGTTGTCAAAACCCATTGCCGAGCTAAAATCCCCTAAGGCTTCATTGCGATCACCTACTGCTGAGCTGTAAAAACCTGAGGCTGTGTTACTAAGACCAACTGCTGAGCTGGCAATTCCCGAGGCCGTGTTAAAAGCACCTACTGCTGAGCCGGCAACTCCCGAGGCTTGACTACCTACTCCAATTGCTACTGCATCTAAACCTGTGGCTCCATCATTTTCGCGATTTGAGTTTGCGCCTGCCTCAGTTGAGTTAATACTGACATAACGAATCTTTTGGTCTTTTAGCTGCGCCACATTGACCGCGTCGGTATCTGTCGTCCCTGCGGCGACGCCTGTAATTTGACGAGTTTGCCAATTAGCGCTATCAGCATCAGAGGTATCTCCAACACTGACTGCCGCTAAAGTTGATTGCCATACTGGTGTGGTGCGAGTGTCTGCACCGAACCCCTGTACGCCTGCGTCAACTGTGATAACGCTTTGTGATCCTAGTGCAATACTGTTACGAATATCAGCCGTTGATCCTGTACCTATAGCTAGGCTGTCACGACCACTAGCAATTGATGAGTTACCAATCGCTGTTGCGCGGATACCACTTGCGGTTGCGCCTATGCCGAGAGCTTCATAGTCACTCATTGCAAACTCAAAAATTCGACCACCATTACCATCGTCTCTAAAACGGCGATTTTGATTGTCTGTTTGTATGGGCGTGGTCGCATCGGTAAACTCAGCTTGCACCACTGCACCTACTACTGCAACTCGCGTATCTTCGCCACCACTACCAATGGCAGTAGCGCCTGCCTCTGAGGATTTATTCAAACTACCTACTGCTGAGCTACTACTGGCTGAGGCTTTGTTGGAACGACCTACTGCTAAGCTAGAATCTCCTGAAGCTGTGTTATTACTACCTAGTGCCGAGCTACCATTACCTGAGGATTCATTCTTAAAACCCACTGCCGAGCTGAAATCTCCTAAGGCTTCGTTTGAACTACCTACTGCTGAGCTAGCAGTACCTGAGGCTACGTTTTCATAACCCATCGCTGCACTATCACTACCTAAGGCTCTATTATCGCGACCCATAGCTGAGCTGGAGCTACCTGAGGCTGTGTTACTACGACCCATCGCTGAGCTATCAGGACCTGAGGCTTCGTTGCTGCGACCCAGCGCTGAGCTATTGTTGCCTGAGGCTGTGTTTTCATAACCTACCGCTGAGCTGGCAACTCCCGAGGCTGTGTTATTACGACCCAACGCTGAGCTGTTGGTACCTGAGGCTTCATTGACATAACCCATCGCTGAGCTGAAACTTCCTGAGGCAGTATTACTACGACCCAACGCTGAGCTATTGTTGCCTGAGGCTCTATTACGATTCCCTAGCGCTGAGCTATCAGGACCTGAGGCTTGACTACCTACTCCAATTGCTACTGCATTCGCACCTGTCGCACCATCGTTGTCAGCATTCGAACTTAAGCCCGTCTCAGTTGAATTAATACTCACGTAACGCGTGGTATCACCGCTTGACTCTGCAACTTGCTTCAGCTGCGCTACATTGACCGCATCGGTATCGGTTGTCCCTGCGGCGACACCTGTAATCTGACGAGTCTGCCAATTGGCACTATCAGCATCGCTGGTATCACCCACACTGACTGCCGCTAAAGTTGATTGCCATGTGGCATCGGTTCTAGTGTCTGCACCGAACCCTGCTACACCTGCATCAACTGTGGTGACGCTGCGCTCTCCTAGAGCCACACTATTAGTAATATTAGCCGTCGCGTTTGAGCCAATGGCTAAGCTATTATCAGCTGAAGCGGTGTTACTAAAACCTATTGCTGAGCTACGCTCGCCTTGAGCATTGTTACTACTACCTATCGCTGAGCTATCAAGAGCTGAAGCGGTGTTGTTAAGACCTATCGCTAAGCTATTAACACCTGAAGAAGTACTCCTATTACCTACTGATGAGCTATTAACACCTGAAGAAGTATTCCTATTACCTACTGCTACAGAATTAATACTTGGAGAATTATTATCATTGCCTACTGCTACACCTTCAATACCTACAGAAGTGTTATTATTATTACCTACTACTACAGCACCAATACCTCTAGAAGTATTATTTAAGCCGCAAGCGACGTTCCTTATTCCACTAGCAGTACTACCTCCTCCATCACCATTTACGTCGACACACACAAATGCCTGAGCACTTATCGTTGTCAGACCTAGTGTCAGACCCAATGCACCGCTTATCGCCATCGCTATCGCACGGTGTCGTAGTGTTGCACCTGTCGTACTAGCTGGTACGGTACCCGTTGTAGATTTGCTAGATTTGCCACCCGATTTGGTGATTTCACTCACTGCCACATAGCAGCCTGTTGAACGATTGAAGATAACGCGGTAGACGTGGTTTAGCATAATTGAGTCCTGATATCCTTATTCGATTAAATAACTAATTTGCAAATATTTTTTTGATAATATTTACATATTTATTCACAACGCTACGAAAGCAAATAAGGCAGACATTGTTTATAGAAATCTTTTAGTTACATGAGATTACTTAAAGTAATAATTCGGTTATAGTATAGATAAATTATGTACCGTTTGTAATAGTATAAATGTACTAGTCAGACCAAAGAGTAGATAAATCAATACTGACAAAACAAATGCTTAGACAAATCACTATTATCTATTTGTTAGATTTCGATACTTTAATAGAGGCTATTGTCTGTAAAACGGTATCTCAATAGCCTAAAAAACAAATCAATTCTGAATATACCGGTATCTTGACTTTACAAAAGGGATCTTAATGCCAAAAGATAGTTTGGAAAAAAATATTCTATTGGTTGATGACCACGCTCTATTTCGCGCAGGTCTACGTCTAATACTTGCCAGTAAGATAAAAGCCGCTATACATGAGATTGAAAAGATTAGTGACGCTAAGACGCTTGAAATCGACATTGATGTCATATTGTTGGATGTTCATCTGCCAGGTCTAAACGGTATCGATGGAATGAGTGTATTGCAGCAGCAATGGTCAGATGCACGTATTATGCTACTGTCCGCTGCTAGCAATCATGAGAATATCAATCAAGCACTCGATCAAGGGGCGAGCTGCTTTTTGAATAAAAATACAGATCCCGCTCTTATATGCAAAACAGTTCAGTCTTTGCTTGATAATCGACCGATTACCAACGCTCAGTATGCTTTAAACACAAACTCTGAGATAGTGACCCAAGCCAAACCTATACTGAGCACTAGAATGCTAGAAGTCCTAGCACTTATGGCGGAAGGTCATAGCAATAAATATATTGCAGAAAAACTAGTACTAAGCGAGAACACCATTCGCAATCATGCTGCCGCATTGATGGAACATTTTGGCGTTAACAATCGCACCAAAATGATTCTTGCCGCTCAGCAAGCCGGGTATTTGAGTCAGTAGGATAGTATGAGCTGTTTTATTAGTCACCTTCACATTATATTTATAAAGTATGACAATAGACTATGTTTAAAGATGACATTCAGGCGTTACCTGGTATTATTCCTGATGGCTACGATTCTAAGCTGATACTTGCAGAGCAGATTAGACTGGTAATGAGACATTTACCATTAGCATTGTTAGGGACTGTTTTTACAGCGTTGTGCTTTTTTGCAACGATGTTTATTACATATGATCTTAATACCAATCAAAAAATATTAAATATAGTTTGGTTAATTTATCAGGTAATAATATTGGGTATGCTGTTGTTTACTATACAACTTATACTTAAAAAGACTGACAGTCTTAGTATCTTATTTTTGAAAAGAGTATTTAGGTCTTTTGCTATTTTGTTTTCGTTCGCTATGGCTTTTGGAGTTTTTGCTTTTGTAAGCATGCTTTATCGTGTGCCTTTAATGGAGCTAAATGCCGCCAAAGCAATGATCCTGATTTGGATCGTTTTTCATATTGTTATCATTAGTGTCTGCTGGCTGAACTGGCAAAAGGTAAAAATATTAGCCTATGATGCTCAAATCAGCTTAGATAAGCCATTGTCAGATAACCGCATTCAGCAGGTATCTTCGACCTCGTCCGTCCCTATCAGCCATATAAACCACTTGTCTCACTATGCTGCTTATAACGTGCTATTTATGTGTACACTTGCAGTTGCCTGTTTATGGGCACTGGCTATAGGCAAAGCATTTATGACTAATGTGCAAAATGCAACACAAGTTATTGTACTTCTGGGATTGCATTTTGGACTGCTCAGCGGTGGTATTTCAAGTTTAGCAATGTTCTGGCGGGTCTATATTGCATACGCTGTGCCTAGTGTTTTTATGTGGACATTTTTGCTATTTTATTTAGATGAAACAGGCTTTGCTATCTTAGCTATCGCTGTTATTGGTCTGCTCTTATTTAATATTTTCTTTGCCAAACATACCTCGCTCAATACCTTAAAAGCTATTTTAATCTACCTAGAAAACCAAAGCTTAGTCACTCAGCTTCAGACAAAAACTCAGCAATTAGAAAAAGCAAATCTAGCTAAAACACAGTTTTTGGCGGCGGCGAGTCACGATTTGCGTCAACCAGTACATGCCTTGAGCTTATTTATCGAGGCACTTGTTGATACCGATCTTGATAGTCATCAAGCGCAGATAGTGGATTATGCCAAATCTGCTAGTCAATCGAGTCGGGAGATGCTCAATACTATATTGGACTACGCGCATGTAGAATCAGGACAAATGAGCCCGCATTTTGTACCCACTGATATTGATAGTATCATTCGGCATCTGGTTGATGAGTTTGGCCTGCAAGCTAAAAGCAAAGGACTATCGCTACGATACAAGTCTACTGGTATTTGGGTAATGACAGATCCGACTATGATTGGACTTATCTTAAGAAACTTTATCAGTAATGCGATACGCTACACAGCTAAGGGCGGCGTAGTGATTGGCGTACGCAAAATGCCTATAGAGAATCAATCTATCTTGTTGGAATACTGCCGCATTAGCGTGTGGGATACAGGAAGCGGCATGACGATAGATGAAACCGAACAGATATTTGAATCGTTCTATCAAATCGAGCGCAATAAAACAACGGATCAAGGTTTGGGTCTGGGCTTGGCTATCGTCAAAGGAATGGCGCAGCTCTTGAAGGCTGATCTGAACGTTAAGTCAACCGTCAAAATAGGCTCGCAGTTTTCAGTAGTACTCCCGACTTGCTCACCAAATAATAGTGACGCTTTGAATTTTAGCAAAACGATAAACTATCTAAAGAACAAAGTTATCTTAGTCATTGATGATGATGATGCGGTACTAAAGTCAATGCAATTACTCCTCGGATCTTGGGGCTGTCAGCCTGTTGCCGTACAGACGCTTGAGGAGGCAGTAACTGCTTTTAATAAGTGTCATCCTGACATGGTCATCACCGATTTTCGCTTAGCTAATGGCATAACTGGTGAGGATATTATCTTTGCGATTAGACAAAGTAGTAACTCTGCTCATTTGACGCCGTTTGTCATTTTGACTGCCGATACGACGCCGCAGCTATTTACAGCTACTAAAGCGATAAACCCTTTAGTCCTACATAAACCAATAGATCCAAAGAATCTACGCCAGCAGCTCCAACAAGTACTCGCACTTATCTAAACCAAAAAAGCCGCCTACTATCGTTAAATAGTAAGCGGCTTTATTTTAATTGTCTCTAAGTTCTACATTTTTGCTTTTATCGTTGTCACAATACCTGACAAAGCATAGATGATACCGATAGCTAAGATACCCACAGGGATATCATATATAGCGATACTGAGTATCAAAACCCCAATAATAAGCACCACAAAGGGTACTTTCTTTTTATCAAATTCTTTAAAGCTGTAGTATTTAACGTTGCTGACCATTAAGAGACCACAGATGACAACCCAGGCTGCGAACAAGAACATGACGGCTGTATCGTACTGCCCGATCCACTCGTTATGATCAACGGCAACCATGACAGCAGAGGTAACCAATATCGCAGCGAGCGGACTGGCTAGTCCCACAAAATATTTTTTATCGACAGTGCCTACTTGCACGTTAAAGCGTGCGAGTCGAAATGCGCCGCAAGCGGTAAAGACAAAAGCGCAGCCCAAACCGATACGTCCTAGTGGCTCTAAGGCAAAACTATAAATTAAAATAGCTGGCGCGATGCCAAAGGCAAGCATATCCGCCAGTGAATCATACTGCTCACCAAACGGGCTTTGGGCGTTGAGCATACGTGCTACGCGCCCATCCGCGCCATCTAATATCGCTGACAAAAAAATCGCTAGTGACGCTTTGTAGAACTCGCCTTGCGTACTTGCCAAAATCGAATAAAACCCTGATAGCAGTGATAGCGTAGTAATTAGATTGGGCGCAAGATAGACACCGCGGCTAACGACAGGCTTACCCTCCGCCACCTCGGTTTCTATCACTTCAAAAGTGAGACCGTCGTAGTCGTCATTGTCCGCTAAGCGAATATTGAACTCATGCTCATCGGCATAGGGCGGCTGAGTCACTGCGCTATCACTGATGCTATCTAAGTGGGTGTTCAATGGTGTCTCAGTGCGCTTGGCATCTGTATTTATCTTGCTATCCATACTCATCAGTTTATCCTTATTCGCCAACCAGCCAGCGCACGTTGGTAGCGCTATCAGGCGTCATGTTAGGGGCATCAGCCACTTTGAGTGCCGGCTGCAAGAATCGCAATATCTCGCGCGCTTGGTTGTCAAACTGCCAAGGCGGATTGATAATAAGCATACCCGTACCGTTGAGACCAACCGCGACATCGTTAGGATAGATGTTGAGCTCACAGATCAGCTGACGTCTGATATCAGTGCGTTTTAGCTTTTTGTAAAATAGCTCAACCGCTTCGATGTTTTTGATCGGGAACCATAGCGCATAGGTACCTTGAGGCCATTTATTATAAGAGGCGACAAGCAAGTCAATCAGACGGGTAAAGTCCTTGTGCTCTTGCTCATAAGGAGGATCTAAGAATATTAGACCACGGCGCTCAGCAGGTGGAATGACCGCGCGGATACCTTCAAACGCATCACGGTGATGAATACCAATGGGCAACTTATGCAGTTGATAATTAAGCGCGTCATACTCGCTCGCTTTGGCTTCAAAGGCTTCGCCGCGTACGCCGCCGTCAGGGTTCTTTTCGACATGGTGCGCAATCCACCATGGTGAGCCGGGATAGACTTTGCTATCGTAGGTAAAGCGTGCTTGCTTGATACCTTCTATATAGTCTTTAATAGCGGCTGGGGCTTTTTCCATATCGATATCGGCATTTCTAAGCAGCGCTTGTATACCGCCTTTGGCCTCGCCTGTCTTGCGCGCCTCTTCGCTTGCGAGCGAATACAGTCCGCGCCCGCCATAAGCATCTAGCACATAAAACGGCTTGTTCTTTTGGCTGAGCTGATTGAGGAGTTGTACGAGCAATATGTGTTTGACCACATCAGCAAAGTTACCGGCGTGGTAGGCATGTTTATAGTTCATAGTCTCAAAAGTTTAAATAAGAAAAATTGCATCTATGGTAGCATAGACAGCATAAAAGATAACGAGGTTTCGGTAACTCGCCATTGAATAAGAAAGGTGAAAAAGTCGTTTGACTATGCTTATTATAAGGATAAAAGATGACAACGATTCATAGTAATACTGAGATGATGAATTCTGATTTGGATAAATTGACTGTTAATAAGCCAATAGAATCTGATAATACCTTGCTACTTGTCCAAGATATTGCCACTCTGCAAGCCGCTGACTTTGTTGTCAATTGGGAACAAAGGCTTACCGATATGCAGCTAAATAAGCTTAGTTTTGAAGGTTTTATCATTATCGATAATGTCTTTAGTGACAAAGCTCTACTCGCTTTGCAGGCAGAGAGCGGTTTCGTTGATTATCGAGAGGCTCATCTTACAGCTGGCGTGCGTTTAAGTCATATACGCGGGGATAAAATCCGCTGGATTAATAACCACTTTTTAGCAGGATCCTATTATTTACAAAGCATTGATAAGCTCGCTGATGTTTTAAACCGTGCGCTATTTACAGGGATTCGCCACAGCGAGGCGCATTATGCCTGCTACCCTGTTGGCTTTGGCTATCAGTGGCATAGCGACAATCCTGCGGGGCGTGATGAGCGGGTGCTATCAGCGGTGTTTTATCTTAATGACAATTGGGAGGCAGGTGACGGCGGCGCAGTAGAGCTCGTTGATAATCACGGTATCTCTCATACCATTATGCCCGTTGCCAATCGCTTGATTATCTTTGCTAGCGACTTACAACATCAAGTACAAATTGCACATCGTCAGCGCTATTCTATCGCCACTTGGATGCGCCGCGATAGTTTGGTACCTTTCGCTTAACTTATCGCTTAACTTAGAAGTTTTTACACTTACTTATTATCAAAAAGGCTCGTTCATGTCCAACAATAAAGATACTTTAGCGCAAACCCACCAACAAGCCACCTTAGATTTGAGCATTGAGATGCTTGAGCGTCCCTCTGTCACGCCAGATGATGACGGCTGCCAAGATATCCTAGAAGAGCGATTGGAACGGGCAGGTTTTGACTGTGAGTTTATGTATTATGGTGACAGAGATCAAACGGGCGAGCAGGCGCAAGTCAAAAACCTCTGGGCGCGGCGCGGCAGCACTGACCCTGTAATTTGCTTCGCCGGTCACACTGATGTCGTGCCCACTGGCGATGTCAATAATTGGACATACCCTCCTTTTTCTCCTACTATTGCTGATGGCTATCTGTGGGCCCGCGGTGCTGCGGACATGAAAACAGGCATTGCCGCTTTTACCGTAGCCGCTGAGCGTTTTTCGGCTAATCATCCTGAGCACAAAGGCTCTATTGCTTTTTTGATTACCTCAGATGAAGAAGGCCCGTCTATCAATGGTACGGTCAAAGTGATTGAGACCCTGGAAGCGCGGCAAGAAAAAATTACCTACTGCCTCGTTGGTGAGCCTTCAAGTACCGATACGTTAGGTGATATTATCAAAAACGGTCGCCGTGGCTCCTTAGGTGCCCAGCTAACGGTCACAGGCAAACAAGGTCACGTCGCCTACCCGCATTTGGCCAGTAATCCGATACATGCAGCAATGGCTGCTTTGGCGGAATTAACCGCGGCTGAGTGGGATAAGGGTAACGATTACTTCCCTGCGACTTCCTTGCAAATCTCCAATATTAACAGCGGTACAGGCGCAACCAACGTCATTCCTGAAACGCTTAATGCGGTCTTTAACTTTCGCTTTTCCACAGAGACTACGGAAGAAGAACTCAAAGAAAAAACTCACGCTATTTTTGATAAACACTTCAACAATAGTAAAGCCAATTATGATATTCATTGGAAATTATCGGGTCAGCCTTTTTTGACTCCAGAAGGCAAATTGGTATCCGCTTGCCAAAACGCGATCAAATCGGTAACAGGTACAGAGACGACATTATCTACTTCAGGCGGGACATCCGACGGACGCTTTATCGCGCCGACTGGTGCACAAGTGGTTGAGCTGGGGGTGCGCAACGCAACGATTCATCAAGTCGATGAAAAGGTTGAGGTTGATGATTTGGGACGACTGGCGCAGATATATGAGGGGATTTTGGAAAATTTATTATTGGATGAATAGCTTTATTCAATTGGTGGGTTACGCTTGAGCTAACCCACCCTACGCCACTAAAGCCTTTTACTACTCAACCACCTTAACCCAAGCACTCTCATGCCGAGTAAAGCCAATCTTTGGATAATATTCAGTCGCTTGCGGCGCAGATAATAAAATAACTTTGCAGCTTGGTGGTAATTGCTGCTCAATATGTTCAATCATTGTCTTGCCAATACCTAGATTTTGATAGGCTTCATCGACAGCGATATCTGATAAATAACAACAGTAGCTAAAATCGGTGACGCAGCGTGCTACACCTATAAGCTTTTTGCTGCTATTAGTATCATTCACACCTTCTTCGTGAACCTCATCAGTCCAAGCTGTCACTAACAGATTGGCATTATCCAGCATTCCTTTTATAACATAAGGATTATCTATAGGACGGCGCTCGCCTAGACTACAACGCTTTAATACCTCTATAAATTGAAAAGGCGTAATTGGCGTATTGATTTGATAACTTACCTGCGGCGTTGGCATAGATGTTCTCTCTACTTCTCGTTGCTCGTTTCTCGTTGATCGTTGTATTAATGGCTCACTCAATCCCAATATACAGATCCAACTGCCCATACTCTAGATTGCCACCGATATAATGCTCAAAATCGACATTGTAAGTACGAGTATGCTCGCAATCAGGATTATGAAAATACTCCCACGCCTTCTCCCAAGCGTTCATCACTGTATTCGGCATTCTCCCTTCTTCGGTGAATACTAGATACTTGCCTTCAGGGATAGTCACCGTAATGACATCGCTACCATGAGCGGCACTTAAAATATTCTCAGGGCTAAGAACGTTGCTGTCTTTACTATTATTTTCATTGCTATCCTCTCCCTCTACAGGCTCGCTCTCTACCTTCCAACTAGCGACCACATCGAACGCGCCAACTAAATCCTCGCTCTCATAATTGTGATAAACCCCGTAGATATCTTCGTTATCACTAAGGTGACTGACATGGTTTTGGTAAAACTTTTGCCATAATCGACCTAACTTTGCGCTGTCATGGCTAATCTCAGCGTTATTGGTAGTACGGACACTGATACCTTTACAAACTATCGCTGTTGATAGCTCTTTGACCTGTGATGTCATAATGTTGCCTTGGTTTTATACTTATAGCGTTATATTTATAGAGTAAAACTGAGAGAGTTAAAATAGAAAAATTAATCGGCTTCATCGATCCAATTCATCTGAATCGCTTCTAGGATGCCCTCGTTTGACTTTTGTGGATCATCATCAAAGCCCTCTAATTCTGTCACCCAGCGGTGCAAATCAGTAAAACGAATGTACTGCGGATCCGTCTCGGGGAACTTCTCGTATAGCTCTATGGCGATATCTAAGCTGTCTGTCCATTTTAATTTTTGCGGGGTCATGGTGATTCCTTTATTTACGATAAAAACGATAGACTCATCCTAACAAACTTCGGCAGATGATTATAGATGCATTTATTAGAGCATGATTGAATCATACACTTGGTACTTGCATGGATTTGACAGCGACTTGATGGCTATTCCAAGTCGTGATCACATCAGTCATCTGCTCGCCTGTCATATCCAATAGCCCTGGCGTCTGCTGACCTTGTTTATTTACAAATACGAATTTGGTCATCCCTACCGCCATTAACTGATCTTTTACAAAGAAGTGATGCTCAAAATAAACATACTTTTTATTCCAGCCTGCCACCGCGCTTCTTAGAGTCATTTTGTCCAAGAATTTGATTTGCTTGAGATAAATAATCTCCTGCATAGCGACAATCCACTCAGGAGTTTTGATGCCTTTTTGATGGCAGCAGCTCCTTAGCCACTTGGTAACATTAAGCTCAATAAACGATAAAAAGCGATAATTTGGCAGATGATCCCGAAACCCTAAATCGTGCGGTAATACTCGGTAGTGCCGTATAACTGGTGCTCTTAGCACCTCTTGACTGAGAGTCTCGCTAACCGATTGTTTTTTGAGTGCTTGTTTGAGCAGACTGGTCATAATAAAAAAACGGAGCAACATGTTCATAAATCATTCTCTTTTATATTAGGGCGTGTCTAAATGCCGCCTACTTTAACGCAAAAAAAGCCACCTGAGTGACTTTCTTTGATGTGTGCTATTTTTTATAAATTAATGACCGCCGCCATTGATACTACGCACCATCTCTTCAACCATTTTTTTGGCATCACCAAAGATCATCATGGTTTTGTCCATATAGAAGAGACTGTTATCAAGGCCTGCATAACCAGTACTCATAGAGCGCTTAATGACCATAACCGTCTGTGCTTTGGTCACTTCCAAGATCGGCATACCAAAGATAGGTGACGTGGGATCGTCTTTTGCAGACGGGTTCACGACATCGTTGGCCCCGATAACGAGCACCACATCAGTACTGGCAAAGTCTGAGTTGATCTCATCCATCTCCATAATGTCGTCATAAGGCACGTCAGCTTCTGCCAAAAGGACATTCATGTGACCAGGCATACGACCTGCGACCGGATGAATGGCAAAGCGTACATTGACGCCTTCTTCTTTTAGTAACTCATAGAGCTCTTTGACTGCGTTTTGTGCACGGCCCTGTGCCATACCATAACCTGGTACGATAATCACGTCGCTAGCATTAGACATAAGGAAACCTGCGTCCTCAGCTGAGCCTGACTTATAGTTCTTAGGTGCGCCGTCGTCATCGCCACTAGCAACCGCTGTCGTACCCATACCACCAAACAAGACGTTGAGTAGTGAGCGGTTCATAGCCTTACACATGATGTAAGACAAAATGGCACCAGATGAGCCGACGAGCGAGCCTGCGATAATCAACATAGAGTTGCCAAGGGTAAAACCAATACCTGCTGCCGCCCAACCTGAGAATGAGTTAAGTAGTGAAACCACCACTGGCATATCACCGCCGCCAATAGGTGCAATCCACATCCAACCAAAGACAATAGCAAGTACCGTCATCGCATAAAAAGCAGGTAGTGAATCGGTCATGAAGTAGACCGCGCCAAACCCTATCATAGCGAGAAACAAGAGCGCTTGAACGGGTTTTACCCAGCCGCCTGTAACCGTCTTCGCCCAGCTCTTAGCTGCCAGTTTACCAAAGGCAAAGAACGACGCTGAAAAGGTAATCGCCCCGATAAAGCAGCCGATAAACAGCTCCAAGCGAGTAATCGTACTGTAGGCTTCTTCGGTATGCAGTACCGTCGCTAGTGCAATAGCAACTGCGGCAAGACCTACGAACGAGTGCATTAACGCAACCGTCTCTGGCATTTGCGTCATAGCAACGGTTCTAGCTTTCCATAGACCGACTACTGCGCCTAATACCATAGCGCCAACGATCATCCAAAGGATTGGACCTTCGGCTAAAAAGAAAGTGGTAACCACAGCAATTGCCATCGCCGCCATACCCATACGATTACCACGAATCGCCGTCTTTGGGCTAGATAGGCCGCGCAAGGTTAAAACAAATAAGATAGCACCGATAAGATAAAACCAATCCGCATTAGCCGCGATCATAGCTGAGATATTATTCATACGTTGTCTCCGCTCTCAGTAGTATCTGTTACGACCACTTTTTTAGGTTTGGGTTTAAACATGGCAAGCATACGCTCAGTCACGGCAAAACCACCAAAGATATTGACGCTGGCTAAAAATACCGCAAAAGCGCCTAATATACTGGTCGCGGTAAATACCGAACCGTCAATGACTACAGTCTGTAGCATGGCACCGACGATAACGATACTCGATAGCGCATTGGTCACTGCCATAAGCGGCGTATGTAGCGCAGGGGTGACGCCCCAAACCACGTAGTAGCCGACGAAAATAGCGAGTACAAATACGGTAAAAATCGCTACAAATGGGGTGCTAGCCATTGCCGCACCTGCTGGCGCTGCGGCTAAAATAGTGGCAATCATCTTATCCTCCTAAAATTTATTCGTAACTGACAACATTAAAATACATGAGTTTTAGCGACGAGCGAGACGAACTTGGCCGTCGTGAGTAACGGCTAAAGCGCCCTGAATCTCATCTTCCATATCTAAATGTAGTGTCAGTGCTTGAGATGAGGCATCATCTGTAGCTGGTTCTTGAATTAACGTGGTTATAAAGTTGACTAAGTTATTGGCGTATAAGTCTGATGACTGGGCTGCTAGCTGTGATGGAATATTAGCCGCTCCCACGATACGTACACCATTATCAGTAGTAATGGTTTGGTCAGGAACGCTGCCCTCAACATTACCACCTGTACCCGCTGCCATATCAATAAGCACTGAGCCTGCTTTCATTTTGTCAAGCGTAGCCTTATGCACTAAACGCGGTGCATTACGGCCAGGAATTTGCGCAGTAGTAATGACGATATCAGCGCCGCTTAGCGCTTTGTCAACGACTGCTGCTTGGTCGGTCATGTATTGCTCTGATGGCGTCCACGCATAACCACCTGTTGACTTGGCTTTTTGCGCTTCTTCATCGCTCATCGGTACATCCAGCCACTTACCGCCTAATGACTCAACTTGCTCGCGAGCACTTGGACGCAAGTCGCTGGCTTCGACGACCGCGCCTAAACGCTTGGCCGTAGCAATCGCTTGCAAACCTGCCACGCCAACGCCCAAGATAACGACTTTGGCAGGCTTGACCGTGCCTGCTGATGTCATAAACATCGGGAATGGACGCGAGTATTCGTTCGCTGCCATCAACACCGCCTTGTAGCCCGCTAAGTTAGCTTGCGAGGACAACACATCCATATTCTGCGCGCGCGATAACGTTCGCGGCAACAGCTCCATGGCATAAACCGTTGCGCCTTTTGCCGCATAAGTGTCGAGCTGAGTATTGCGATAAGGGTCGAGCATACCGACGACGATTTGACCAGTCGTAAGGCTGTCCACCATCTGAGCTGGCAAGTCATTAACTGTGGTAATAATACGCGCATCACTAATGACGTCGCTACCACTTGCTGCGATTGTGGCACCAGCGGTTTGGTAGCTCTCGTCAGAATAATAAGACGCGATACCAGCACCGGACTGAATAATCACCTCAAACCCAAGCTTACGCAGTTTTTTGACTGCATCTGGGGTTATTGCTACGCGGCTCTCATGCGAGGCATCTGCACTAATCACACCGATTTTCATACCGTCTCCTTACATCCCAATACATAACCAACCTATGCGCTTTGACTTAATTAACCAAACGCATGGTGCAAAAAATCTTTGATCAACACTCATAAAAAAATTAAGCGCTCATCAAAGACTATCATTCTGACAACTATCAATTAAATAAATGATAATGTGGCTGTCATCAGCTCGCTTTATTATAAAGACATCATTGTCTACTTATCATTGTTTAATGATGACTCATAAGTAAATAAAAAGTTAGCTAAAAGACCCTCTATTATAACTTTTATTATTGCGTCACTCTCAAAGCCAATACACACGGCTTTTGACGACAATATATAACAGTTTTGAACATGAACAAAGCACTCATGCTAAAATGTGCTATAGCATATCTAAGACTTATCTGAGTTCTCACAACCTTGCTTTTTAATAATTATTACTTAAAGGGAATCACTATGTATTTTGTTCTCTCTCCTGCCAAATCTTTAAATGAGACTGATGCCGTTCTTGTGAACATTGGCAACTACTACAGCCAGCCTGAGCTCATTGCGCACTCGCAGACCTTAATGAAATCGCTTAAGACCAAGGAGCCAATGGACTTGCAGGAGCTTATGAGCATCTCTGATGATTTAGCGCAGCTAAATGCTAAGCGCAATCAAGAGTGGCAATGGGATACGGACAAACCCTTCAATGATGACAATGCCAAACCCGCCGGCTACCTATTCGACGGTGACGTCTATACCGGACTTGATATGTATCATATGGACAAAGATACGGCTATCTATGTTAATAAGCATTTAGGGATTTTGTCAGGATTATATGGCATTATCAAACCCTTAGACTTGATCCAACCGTACAGACTTGAGATGGGCACTAAGCTCAACAATGAGCGCGGTGACAATCTTTATGAGTTTTGGGGTGAGGAAGTCACTAACGTTATCAATGCGCGTATGGCTGACAGCGATGACAAGGTATTGGTTAATCTGGCTTCCAATGAATACTTTAAGGCGGTAAAGAAAAAAGCACTAAAGGCAGATATCATCACGCCACGATTTGAAGACGAGAAAAATGGTCAATATAAAGTAATTAGCTTTTATGCCAAAAAAGCCCGTGGACTAATGGTCAAATATGCAGCAGATAATAAGCTGACCAATGCTGAGCAGCTAAAGCAGTTTGATTTGGCAGGGTATTACTACTGTGAAGACGCGTCTGATGATAAGACGTGGACGTTTAGACGAGATGAATCAAGCCAGTAGCTTGATATAAAAAATACATTTACTACAGTTACTAGGAGCATTGCATTCAGTGCTTCTAGCCCAGTCATCAGATATCCTTTAGTTGAACATATGAACAGATTACAACAATCCTTCTTGTGCCATCATTTCCTGTACCGAGGCGCGGTTTAGCATGGCTTGATAGTGTGCATTTATGTGTATCCAGTCTTGAGCTCGACTCGCATATTGCTGACTCCAATGAGCAATCATAAATAAATGAAAATCAGCACCACTTAATTTATCGCCTAACAACCATGGACCATTATTTACTAATCCTTTTTCAACAATATCCCAGCAGTGGGTTAGTACATCATTCGCTTTATCTTTCACTTGCTGCAAATTGTGCTCGCCGTTGATGTACTGCTCGGGATGTGCCCAGCGATTAGCAGCTTCTTGTAGGGTAGAAGACATCCAAAACAAATATTGGTAATAAACACCGCGCCTAGGGCATCCTATGTCAGGTGCTAGCCCAGACTCTGAGTGCTGATCTAACACGTACATTAAAATTGCCGCAGACTCATAAATGACCTGCCCCTGATGCACCAACGTAGGTACTTTGCCATTTGGATTAATGGCTAGATACTCAGCTGATTTTTGCATGTTCTTAGACAGGTCTATTTCTATCATTTCATAAGACGCGCCTAACTCCTCAAAGACAGCATGGGTAGCCATATTAGCGCCACCCTTATCCCAATATAAAGTATAAATAGTCGTGTCCTTCTTGCTGTGGCGATTGATGGATAAAACCATTGTACTGAGCGATAAAAATTAACCTCTAACGTGAAATAATCGACATGATAGCGTCAGCCAGTTGAGGGATTTCCGTCATTTTCAAACCTGCAATATTGATTCTACCATTTGGCATACCGTAGATAGCGAACTCATCTTGCAATACTAACATTTGATTTTTGGTTAGCGGTAATAGAGAAAACATACCTTTTTGGTGCAAAATGTCCAAAAACTCTGCAGGTGCACCCCTATCTTTTAATGCTGCGCCTAATGCTTGGCGAATAGTATCTACCCTACTACGGTAGCCTGCTAGCTCTATTAGCCAATCGTCTGGTTTGTCTAGTAAATAAGAAGCCACTGCGGCGCCGTGATTGGGCGGCATGGAGTAATTGGCGCGTGTAATAGTTTCTAAGAGTGTCTGTATATCTGCGTGACGCTCATGGTTCGTCGTCATCACCGTAGCAATACCCGTCCGCTCATTGTATAGACCCATATTTTTTGAACAGCTGGCGGCGATAAATGCAAAGTCAGAGTCTTCAATCATTAAACAAAGCCCTGCAGCATCAGTATCAGGATCATCTCCAAAACCTTGATACGCTATATCAATAAACGGCACAATATTTTTCTGTTTACACACATCAGAAAACAGTTGCCACTGCTCTAAAGAAGGGTCTATACCGGTAGGGTTGTGACAGCACGCATGTAATAACAGCACGTCCCCTTCTTTTGCTTTCTCTAGCGCGGCAAAACACGCATCAATGTCTAACTGGCCATTTTTATTTTGCCACGGATACGTATCCACTGTTAACCCAGCACCTTCCATCAGCGGACGATGATTGATATAACCAGGGTCGCTGATCCAGACGGTTGAATCTGGAGAGAGCGTGGCGATCAAATCCGCAATGAGTCGTAATGCACCTGATGCCCCAACCGTCTGAATCGTGCACTGGTCTTTTAGACTTGGACTGTCACCCAGTACAAATCTTGCCATTTGCTGGTTAAAATTAGCGTTACCCGATAGCATGCCATAAGCTTTTGAATGAGCTTCATGAGCAAGATGCATTTCTGCGTCTTGCACGGTTTTCATCACAGGCGTATTGCCATACTCATCCCGATAGACACCAACCAATAGATCTATTTTATGTTTGCGCTGGTCAGTACGAAACCTACCTAACAATGCCCACAATGGATCACCGTTGATAACAGGCATATTATCTAACATCATGATATTTCCTTAATTAATTTATTGCGCTCGATTGGACAAGATGACGCCAATGGTACTGAGTACGATGCCGCATATCATAATGACTGATAGAGACTCATTAAGTATCAGCGTAGCCAGTATAGCGGTTAATCCTGGGGACAAAGAGCCAAGTAATAAGGTACGAATGGAGCCCAGCTTTTTGACTGCATAAGAAAACGCAATGGTTGATACCACCCCTACACCAAGTCCTTGTACTAAGATAAACGGAAGCGCTTCATCAAAAGACACAGAACCTATATTCGTTTCCACAATGCCAGACAGAACCATCATCAATGTCAGAAAAAACGAGGTATAAGAGAGCACGATAGCGATAGCTATTGGACTTAACTTGGTGCTTTTTAACCCCAAGGTATAACCCGCCCAAATCAGGCTTGCCATCAACAATAACCCCACACCGTACAGAAGACTATTAGGCACTGACTGTGCACGCCCGCCAATCATAGTCGCGATACCAAAGAGAATAAGGATTAATGCGGCAAATTTCCTCAATGATATTCGTTGACGATAAAAAATAAAAGACAATATTGCGGCAAAGAAGACTGGCGTACCTGTCAAAATAGTACCAACGTAAGCTGCTGGTACCGTACTTGCACCAAAAGCGGCTAATAAAAGAAAAGGCACGCCACCAAGTAAAACAAACATGATATCTGGCAGTCTTATGTTTTTTACTTCATGCCAACTAGAGAGTACCCAAGGAGTCAATAATACCAGCGGTACACTGAAGCGAATGAGCATGACATCCGCAATAGTTAGCGACGAGGCACTAACCGCTCGCACAGTCAAAGCAAATCCTGACCAAATCAACAATACGACGCTCATCGCCACATAGCCTTTGGTTAGTGGCGACATTACAAACAAAGGATTTTTGCGCGATGAGGGGTGGAATATCGTATTCATAGTCGTGTCTTATGCTGCTATACAAAGACCAATTATCGATTAAAATACGCGCTTTTATCTTTATTTATTCATTGCAATTTTGCAAATATTTGGTGGATAATGCTAACTAAATCAAAATTATTGGCTTAAAAAGCCAAAAGGTAAATTATGGATAAAATCGATCGCCATATTTTGGAAGTGCTCCAAAAAGAAGCGCGCTTATCTACGGCGGAACTGTCCGAACGTATAGGGCTGTCGCCGTCTCCTTGCGCGCGACGCCTAAAGCGTTTGGAAGACGAAGGCTATATAGAGAACTATCAAGCGAACGTAAATAAAGCCAAAGCGGGTATTGCGATGAGTTTCTTTGTGGAAGTCAGTCTCAACAGCCACCAAGAAGAATCTATCGCAGCCTTCGAACGCGCTCTGTCCAATATGGACGAGGTGATTAATGGACATGTGGTATCGGGTTCTTACGATTATTTACTAGAGGTAGTGAGCCCCAATCTCGATGGTTATGAGCGGTTCACCCGTAAGCTACACAAGCTTGCTAGCGTAAAAGATATACACACTCATCTATCGGTGAGAAAGGTAATCAATAAGACAACTTTACCTATTTTTGTGTGAGATTTTTTTATACCGACTAGCAGTACAATGTCTCGCTCGATCATTCGTGAGTAGCAAGACACATAATAAGTTTATTTGGATTTGACAGAATATTGCTATGATCAAGAAGTACTTGATGATAAGGCTTGGGTTCTTAGAAGGAATGCAGCGGATCAATAGAAGATTTGATGAGCTTTAACTATAAAGCCCTAATATAGGAAATATTACTAAGGCTTTATTTTGGAGGAATAAGTAAGTCATTCATAGTAAGTAGCTTATTAACAATAGATTTGTATTCACCGTATTACAAGGAAATCTCAACTTCTATTTTGATTGGTCGTTTTAAATGGATAGTGACTTTTATATTAATAGAAGCCGCTTCTGGTGGCTCATTGTCTAAAGCGCCGTCAACGATGTGAGCGATTTTCATTGCTTCTACTTCTTTAAGCTCAAAGCCGTTTGCTTTGGCACCTCTCATCACTTTTTCATAAATTTCTTTTTCGCTTGTGTAGCGCTCTTTATTGTTAAATGATAACTGCATAACTTTAGAATGAGCAACGCTAGACATCTCCATCGGCTTTTGCATTTTAAACCTATCTAAACTAGGATCAGCTGAACTACTAGCAGAAGCTAGCACTAGGGCTGATGCTACCATTGCAATCGATAAAATCTTCATTTTGAATTCCTTTTGAATTAATTCATTCCTTCTAAGTTAAAACACTATTAGCGAATATATTCGCTATATCAACTATATCCTAATAAATTATTAATTGAAAATTTAAATTAATATTAGTAATACTAATATTATTAAGTAATGGGTAATTTTGGTCAGTTATTCTTATTTCGGTTTTTCTACACAATACCAATTATTACCTTAAATCAAACACAAAAAAGCCCTGCTATCTTTCGATAACAGAGCTTTTAATAGTTCAAACGTTTTCACAAAAATACTTACAACTCTAGTGAAAAACGCTTTATGAGTTGACTAAAGCCGTACGACTAGGCAACCGAGTGAAGATTATACTGATAGTACATCGAGCGAGGTTAACAACGTCGTACAAATTTAGTCGAGGCATAAATTACATCATGCCGCCCATTCCACCCATACCGCCCATTCCAGCACCGCCGCCCATAGCAGCCATGCCGTCATCACCTTGTGGTAAGTCAGTAATCATGACTTCGGTCGTGAGCATGAGACCAGCAACCGATGCTGCATTCTCTAGTGCTGAGCGCGCAACTTTTGCAGGATCAAGGATACCCATCTCTAGCATATCGCCGTACTCGCCAGACGCCGCATTATAACCGTAGTTACCGCTGCCTTGCTTGACCGCATTAACAACAACTGAGGCTTCTTCACCTGAGTTAGTAACGATTTGACGTAGCGGTGCTTCCATCGCACGGCGCAAAATGTTGATGCCCGCATTCTGATCGGCGTTATCGCCTTTGAGCTCAGATAGTGCGTTCAAAGCGCGAACGAGTGCTACGCCGCCGCCTGGGACAACGCCTTCTTCGACCGCAGCACGAGTAGCATGCAAGGCATCATCAACGCGATCTTTTTTCTCTTTCATTTCAGTTTCAGTCGCCGCGCCAACTTTGATAACGGCAACGCCGCCAGCAAGTTTTGCCATACGCTCTTGTAGCTTTTCTTTATCGTAGTCAGAGGTAGATTCTTCAACTTGACGTTTGATAGACTCGACGCGATTTTCGATGTCAGCTTTTTGACCCGCACCATCAACGATAACGGTGTTTTCTTTACCGACAGTGACTTTCTTAGCGGTACCGAGCTGCTCAAGGGTCGCCGTCTCTAAGCTTAGACCAATCTCTTCAGAGATCACTGTAGCGCCAGTCAAGGTTGCGATATCTTCTAGCATAGCTTTACGACGATCACCAAAACCTGGTGCTTTTACGGCACACGTTTTTAGGCCACCACGCATGTTATTGACAACCAAGGTTGCCAAAGCTTCGTTTTCAACGTCTTCTGCGATGATAAGTAGTGGCTTGCTTTGCTGCATCACTTGCTCTAGTAGTGGCACGATCTCACGGATGTTGCCGATTTTTTTGTCAACGAGCAAGATATATGGGTTTTCAAACTCAGCTGTTAAGCTATCTTGCTTATTAGCAAAGTACGGGCTGATATAACCGCGATCAAACTGCATACCTTCGACGACTTCTAGCGTATCTTCAAAGCTTGAGCCTTCCTCAACAGTGATGACGCCTTGCTTGCCGACTTTTTCCATCGCTTGAGCGATAAGCTCACCGATTTTGGTGTCTGAGTTGGCTGAGATTGAACCGACTTGCGCGATAGCTTTTGAATCGTCAGCTGGGGTAGATAGCTCATGGATTTGCTCAACGGCGGCGCGTACGGCTTTATCGATGCCACGTTTGAGATCCATAGGGTTCATGCCAGCGGCCACTGATTTCATGCCTTCTTGCAAGATAGACTGAGCCAATACTGTGGCAGTGGTTGTACCGTCACCTGCGACATCATTAGTGCGGCTAGCGACTTCACGAACCAGTTGCGCGCCCATGTTTTCAAACTTATTCTCAAGCTCGATCTCTTTAGCCACTGAAACACCATCTTTGGTGATAGTCGGTGCGCCAAAAGATTTGTCGATGACCACATTACGGCCTTTAGGGCCTAGCGTGACTCGTACTGCATTTGCAAGGACGTTTACGCCATCCATCATTTGCGTGCGAGCATCTATACCAAACTTTACGTCTTTTGCCATGTTCATTTACTCCAATAATTAATAATTTTTTATGTGAATATTAAAGATTAAGCTTCAATGATGCCTAATACATCAGACTCTTTCATGATCAGTAGCTCTTCACCGTCAACTTTAACCGTTTGACCAGCGTACTGACCGAACAAGACTTTGTCGCCTGTTTTGACGTCTAGCGCGCGGGTGTCACCATTGTCACGGATCTGACCATTGCCTGTTGCGAGCACTTCACCTTGTGACGGCTTTTCTTGTGCTGAGCCGGGCAGTAAGATACCACCAGCCGTTTTTGTTTCTTCTTCTATACGGCGGACAACGATACGGTCATGTAAAGGGCGAATATTCATCACTATGTCTCCAAATTCTGATTGCGTTAAATGGGTTTGATTCAAGGGTCTCAGCAGCCTTATCGGTCAAACACATACCCTTACATATATAAAAGCAGTGTTATAAAAGATAAGTTGTGAGCTTGATTCAAAAAATGGGGGCATGACAAGGTGGGTTCAAGTGTAAACTCAAAAATATTTACAAGGCGTTTGTTGCTGCAAATGATCCTTAAATATAAGCGTGCAAGCTTACTCACATGACGTTACTGAGCACTGATGACAAGCGTTTTGCGGTAACATCGACTACACCTGCTCAACCTATTACTCAGCAGCCACCCTTGAAAATGTAACAAGATATGACCATTATAAGAGTTGTGATTAACACTAGTATGAAAACAATAGCTATAAAATAATCAAAATATCTGACAAACTTATAAAGGATATATCCATGACTTCATTACTAACGACTAATAACAATCGCAGCAAAAACAAGTTGGCAACCCTGTTTACAACAGGTGTCAGTATCGCTGCTATCGGAGCTATCAGTATGACCGCCCCTACCCTTGCTAATGCAAAAAGCATACAGCCCTCAAGTGCGAAATACAGCTTTACCGTAGAAGATAAATATAAAGGAGTAGCTACTCGTACTTTGAGCAAATCAGGCAATGCATGGAACTACAATGTCAAAGCTCGAGTCGCAGGTGTGGCGAGCGCCGCACAAAGCAGCACCTTTGTAATCAATGGCAACAATGTCAGCCCAAGCAAAGCCAGCACCACGTACAAATTGCTCGGCATTGGGCGTACGCATAATCTCAGCTTTGATTCAGCGGGCAAAAAGGTGACAAGCAGCTATAGAGGCAAGACCACAACGTCTAATATGGCCCAGCAAGCTTTTGATGACTTGAGCTTAGAGGTACAAATTCGTCAAGACTTATTGAACGGCAAATTCTCTGGTAATTATTACATGGCCAAAAAAGACAAGGTCGAGAAAACACCTTTTAAAAAGTCAGGTAACACTAAAATTACTGTGCCAGCAGGTACTTTTGATACCGTACGTGTTGACCGTGTCCATGACGACAATGACCGCTCAACCAGCTTTTGGTTGGCACCAAGTTTAGACTACTTACCAGTGAAAGTAAGTCAAATCAACGATGGCAAAAAGATGGATCTGGAATTAACCAAAGTAAACTAACCCCCTTCGCCTCTGGTCTTCGTAATAGTTAGTAATAAACAGTCCAGACAAAAGCGGCGCTCTATAATTAGAGCGCCGCTTTTTTGTGTTGATACTTTAATAGCTAACAACTAACGCGCGCGGGGCTGTTTGACGACATTGTTCATAGAGGGCAGACGCTTTAATAATAAAAATAACCAAGCATTAATCAAAAACAATAACACAAAATCGATCAAGTAAACCACGATTTCAGCCCAACTGCTTCCGTAGATACGTGTAAATAATACGACGCCACTTGCCCCCAAATACACCAAGGTGAGCATACTACCAATCAATAGCATATAGGGCGAGCGTCCTTTTAGTATAAAGGGCGTGATGATAAATGCAGGAATCAGCCAAAGCCCATACCAAGCGATACCGCCAATAATATCAGGACTGGATGGATTAAAAACACTAATTAGAACCGGCAAGACCAGCAGACGATAAGCAAGCCAAAGCAGCCAAGTCACAAGCAGACGCTGACGCATAGGCGCGATAGGCTTGCCCGTCGCTGCAGGCGCGGGTGCTGATGTTACGCTTGATGAGTCAGGAGAGTTTGACATAGGGCTTTTGGCTTTCCTATTGGGTCACATAAAGGAGGATCATACAAAATGAGCGACATAACACTATAAGCGCATATTTAGCGACCAAAGTCAGCTTGCGCAAGCGCTTTGGCACTTATCGCAAGCCTGCGACCCAAAGCCACTGCCAATTCGCGCTCATCATCAGAGACAGGCTGATCATGCGCGCTGCCGCTAACATGACTGGCACCATAAGGCGTGCCGCCGCGACTAGTGCGCCCAAGCGCAGGCTCAGCATAAGGCAGACCGACTATCATCATACCATGGTGCATAAGCGGCAACATCATCGTAAGCAGTGTCGTCTCTTGTCCGCCATGCATCGAGCCTGTAGCAGTGAATACGGAGGCGGGCTTGTTCTGTAGATTGCCTGCCAGCCAAAGCGTCACAGTACTGTCCCAAAAGTATTTCATGGGCGCGGCCATGTTGCCAAAGTGAGTAGGACTACCCAGTGCCAGACCGGTGCAGCCCTTTAAGTCGTCCATCGTGCAATATAGATCGCCCTCATCTGGAATCGCAGGTTTGCTCACTGTTGTCTCAGCAGCTACTGTTGGGACTGTACGGATACGCGCTGTCATACCCGCGTCTTCGATGCCCTGAGCAATCGAGTAAGCCAGCGTTTTGGTTGTGCCGTGGGTAGAATAATACAGCACCAAAACATAGGGGGCAGTTTGACTCATGAGCTAAATGTCCTATAAAAATCATACCAATAATGGTTGTTTACATTATGCCCGACTCTTGAGCGCACATGCAAACAAACTACTTTTATAAAGCAAAGCTTGTCTGTTGTCCCTTAAACGCTACCGCTCAGCATTTTGACACAAATTAGGGGCACATATGGTAAGCGTATTTTTGTTACACTTATCTATCTTTATTGTTTGCTGATGGGTCTCTATGGAAAATTTGGTAAAAAAACTGCCCTTTTTACAGCAGCGCTGGTTTCAGTTTTTGAAGTTTTTGACGCGGCACTTTTTTGAAGATGACTGTCAGCAAAAAGCAGCCTCTTTAACCTATACCACAATGCTATCTATTGTGCCGATACTGACTGTACTCTTGATGATCTTATCCTCAGTGCCGGCACTTGCTTCTGTCCGCGCGCAGATATATGAGGTGATCTATAGTAACCTTTTGCCGCAATCAAGCTTGCAGGTGAGTGAATATATCAATGACTTCGCTGAAAAATCGACCAATTTGACTGCTATTGGTATCGTCATCTTATTTTTGACGACTATCATGACTCTAACCACTATCGAGCGCGCTTTTAATCAGATATGGCGCGTGACTGATCGCGCAGGCGGCATCAAAAGTATGCTGCGCTACTGGACAATCGTAACCATGGGCCCTATCGTATTGGGCACCGCTTTTATTGCTTCGAGCACCGTACAGAGCCTGAGCTTTTTGAATCGTCAAATTGCAGGTTACGGTATCGATTGGTCATTTTGGGTACAGATGGTATCGATTGGTATCACTGTCGCAGGCTTTGTGGGTATGTACTGGTTTATTCCAAAGGCACGCGTCCCGTTCAAAAACGCTGCTATTGCTGGTATTATCGTGGCTATCGTTTTCGAGCTCCTCAAGCACATCTTTGGTACGGTGATGACCAACTTTACCAGTTATGAGGCCATTTATGGCGCTTTTGCTGCCCTGCCGATATTTTTGTTATGGATTTATCTGTCTTGGAACCTAATTTTGTTAGGAGTTGAGATTAGCTATACCTTAACGATTTTTGAGACCAAAGAGGTCTATCCTCGCCATCCACTGCTGAGTCTATTGGACATGCTCAATGTGGTATATAGCCATTATCTAAAAGGCGAGGCGGTCAGTGAGCAGGAGCTGCGCGATGTCCTAGGCCGCAAAGAGCTGCCTAAATGGTATACCTATATTAACTATCTTAAAGACAGCAATCTGATTACTACAACTGAGCACGATGAATACGTCCTCAAAAGGGATTTGAGCAAAATGAGCCTCTGGGACTTTTATCGTACCCTACCTTACCCGCTGCCGATCAAAGATGAGTTAGATGAGATGAATCCTAACGATCAGCAGCCTTGGTTGAGCTTGCTTATCAACCGCTTTGAGACGACAGAACGCTGCGCCAAAGAGGAGCTGGATTTACCTTTAAATGCTATATTTGCCCATAGCGAACCGCGCCGCAAATCAATGACTCCTCCAAGTATGCCTAGCGAAAATCGTCGCCACTCAAAAAGTGAGCATGCAGGTTTTGAACCCGCCGCTTTTGACAAAGACAGTAGCGTAGTTTTGGACAACGAGCACAATGAAGTTGTGATTCCAAAAGATAGTGCTATAGACCAAAACTCAGCAAAAAAGAGTAGGATAAGCAATACTGCCAGCTTTATCAAAAGCAGTCGCACAAGAGGCGATAAAATAAGAGTAGAGGATAAAAGTATTATCACTGAAGCGGACAATCCGCAGCGCTAAATAAGTTAAGTTTATTACTAACACAAAGCTATTTTATATATTTTGGAGCCTACGCTAGTGCGCGACGAGAAAAAAACGTTACTTGAAACAACCAAAGAATCCAGTATTGATGGCTTTCATAAATTTGCTCAGTTGTGGTCGCTACAAACGCTTGCTGATTTGCCCGATCGCATCAGAAACTTATGGCAGCAGTTAATTGGCTCATACTGGTTTATTCCAACGACTTGTGTACTAGCTGGCATACTATTAGCGCCCTTGTTTCTTACTATTGATGAGTATTTTGATCGTGAGGCAGTCAAAGAGATAGCCTTTGCTTTTACTGGTGATGCGGATGCCGCGCGTTCTATCATGACCGCTATCGCAGGCGCCGTGTTAGGCGTCGCTGGTACCACGTTCTCGATTACTATTGCTGTATTATCGATGGCGTCGTCGCAATTTGGGCCGCGACTTTTGCGTAATTTTTTGACAGATACGCCCAATCAGTTTGTACTTGGTGCCTTTATCGGCACTTTTAGTTACAGCCTATTAGTGCTCAAATCTATTCATAAATTTGATGTCGGTCTTGGTGTGCCGCAATTGTCAGTCACCTTTGCTATCGTCATGGCTATCATTTGTGCGCTGCTATTAGTATATTTTGTACAACATATGGTGCATGCCATTCAAGCCTCTCACGTCATTCAAGATGCTAGCAGTGATGCGCTCGAAAACATCAATTACTGGTATAGCGATCATTGTGATATACAGCATCATCAAGATATCTTACAAGAAGATATAAAGCGGTTTCATACTTGGCCTGCCACCCCTATTTACGCGCCCGTTTCAGGATATTTGCAGCAAATTTACTTTGACTCTTTGATTACCTTGACTCAAGATTACGGCGGCGTTGTACAACTGCATGCCAATCTTGGCGACTTTGTCACTGACAAAAACGTCATCGGCTACTTTTATCAGTGTCCACCAGGGCACCCTAGTGATCAGCAAAAGACTAAAACCTCTAATTTAGCGATTTTGCCGCGCCATCCTGATGGGATGTTTTGGCAACGCTTCGCCGCTTGTGTTCGCATTGAGCCGCGCGCGGTACATTCAAACGATATTGCTTATAGTTTGGGACAAGTGACTGAGATTGCTGTGCGTGCCCTCTCGCCTGGTATCAATGATCCCAAGACGGCAGTGAACTGTGTTCAGTCGTTGACAATATGTTTGAGCGTGATGATGCGTCGCCAGCCGCCAAGCCCGTATCATTTTTATGTGCCGCCTCACGACAACGATGAGTCAAAAATTACGGTTAATGAGCCGCGGGTAGCTACGCTGGCTGTCATCACCCAAACCCCTAGAATCGCTGACTTTATCGATACCTCTTTGGGTGAGATACGCCGTTATGCGGTCGCTGACTTAATGGTATTAAAAGCTTTGTGTCAGGCGATGACGGATCTTAACTATGCTCGGGTCAATAGTGCCCAGCAGCAGACGCTCTTGCATGAGATTACCTTGATTGAGCGCGCAGGTATTGAGAACTTGAGCTATAGCGAGCTGGTAGACGATTTAGCCGCTATGTGCCAGCAGGCCAAGCAATTCGTCCATAATGAGGACGCACAGCATCAGCACTTTAGATACCTTAGCAAATTTGCAACGCATATCAATAAAGCTTTAGAGGTTCAATCTAGCTAAGCTGCTAACATTTTGGTTTGCAGTTATTATTTTTTATTACTTTGAGATTTTTTTATGGCATCCACATCTACTCTGACCCTTCTAGAAGTCAGCGCCATTTTTTTGTCGATTACCGCTGTACTCTCTTATATCAATCATAAATTTATCGGTCTGCCGACAACCATTGGCGTTATGGTCATCTCAATTTTGCTCTCTATGATAGCGATATTTTTGGGATTTTTAGGTTTTGATCAGCTTATTGATTATGAAGTAAGTTTACTTGAGCAGCTTGATTTTACCGAAGTTCTGCTTGATGGCATGCTGTCTATGTTGCTGTTTGCAGCAGCGTTGCATGTCAATATTGGCGACTTAAAACGTTATAAGCTACCTATTGGCATTTTGGCAGGCGCAGGTACAGTGATATCTGCGGTACTGATCGCCATCGCCCTATATTACATGCTGCCCCTGTTCGGCTTTGGCTTACCACTTATTTGGTGCCTGTTATTTGGCGCGCTGATATCGCCTACTGATCCTATTGCGGTAATGGGCATCTTGTCCTCAGCTGGCGCGCCAAAGAGCCTAGAGACCGTTATCGCTGGCGAGTCGTTGTTTAACGACGGCTTAGGCGTGGTTATCTTTGTCCTGCTTCTAGGTATTTTAACGAGCGGTGATATTCCTACTGCTAACTATGTCGCCCATACCTTAGCCATTGAGGCAGGCGGCGGTATCGTCTTTGGATTGGTGCTTGGTGCTATTTTGTACTATATGATAAAGAGCATCGATAGCTATCAAGATGAGGTGTTACTAACTTTGGCAGGCGTGATCGGCGGGTATGCGCTCGCCAGTCATTGGCATCTGTCAGGACCGTTAGCTATGGTGATGATGGGTCTGATGGTCGGTAATCGTGGTCGCGCCTTAGCTATGAGTGACAAGACTCGCCATTATGTTGATCTATTTTGGGAGCTTATTGATGAGATTTTGAACGCGATTTTGTTTGTCTTAATCGGTTTAGAAGTGGTTATGATCGCTTACTCAGGTAATTTATTTATCGCTGCTATCTTAACTATCATCATTGCCCTGCTTGCTCGGTTCATCGTTGTCGGTATGACTACCAAAACCTTTAACCGTCAGCTTGATTTGCCCTCAGGCGCTTGGAAGGTACTGACATGGGGCGGGCTGCGCGGCGGTATTTCAGTCGCTTTAGTACTGCAACTGCCAACAGGGCCTGAGCGTGATATTTTGCTGGCGCTAACTTACGCGGTAGTGATATTTTCCATTTTGGTACAAGGTTTGAGCGTTGGTCGAGTCGCCAGATCGATAAGTCCAAAGCAACCGAGTTAAAGTACATGGCTGCTGACTAATGGCTTGCTATTAAGACTTTAAAATTAAAAAAGCAGGATAACGCTATCGCTTTAAAGATAGTCTTATCCTGCTTTTTAAGCAAAACCTTTATGGTGTTAAAACTATTCTTATAACAGACCTTTTTGTCTCATGCTGCGATAGACCACGATGACGATAATGACATTAAGTATTAAAATACTTAGCTTAAACCAATCAAAGGGGCTGATAACTAAGTAATAAATCTCGACAGGAATAAATATTCCGTAGCCAATGACACTAAACCAGTAGGCCCACGTTTTGTCTTGCCACAAGCCATAAGCTTCAATAAACCGTAGACTGACATAAAAAACGATAAACAGTAAAAAAAGCGTCCAGTTTTGACTCGCTTGCTGAGCAATTTGTATAGTGCTTTCAACTTGCGGCGCTAATAATGTACCAAAATAACGCCGCCATGAGTCATTAGCGCTTGCAAGCCAATGCTCAAGATCGTTATGCCATAACACTAGTGCTGCTGCGCCTAATAGCGCGCCTACGCCTTTGACAATCTCATAGATAGCGACAGCTTTAATCGATTCACTAGAATGATGGCTGTCCTCTGATATAACTGTATGATCCGCTTGGGGTGAATCTGGCGTATTAGCCAAAGAAAGTCTCCACAACGCGCCCTTGCAACTGCTGATTAAAAAACGGTGTATTTTTGCCATTAGAATACATAGTCTGCGCGGTGACTTGCCACTCAAGGTCAGGATCGACGAGTACAGCCCCGCCTATGCTCTCGTATTGGGCTTCGATACCTGCAATCTTGGCAGGATTAAGACATATCTTGTCTACCAGCTGCGCCAAACTGAGCACCTCATCGCGTACCAACTGACAGGCTAGAGCCATAAAGGTATCAAAATTTGAGATACCAGGCGTGCTCTCAGCGAATGGCGCTTTTTTGGCGGTAGCATTGAGCGGTTCGTGATGACTACAGATAGCGTCGATAGTGCCGTCTTTGAGTCCACGCAGTAATGCTTGTTGATCGGTATTACTGCGTAGCGGTGGTAATACATAGGCCTGCGCATTAAATCCTTCTAAATTATCATCGGTCAGGTACAACTGATGCATCGCCACATCACAGGTGACTGGCAGGCCTTTATCCTTTGCCCAGCGCATGAGCTCAACTGATGATTTACATGATAGCTGACTAAAATGCGCGGCAATACCCGTCTCCTCTACCATCAGCAGCTGCGTTGATAATGCTACGGTTTCTGCAATCCATGGAATACCTTGCAAACCATGATAAGAAGCAATATAGCCTTCATGCGCCACGCCTTCACCTGACAGACTAGGTTCATCAGGATAAAAGAATACTTTCATACCAAAGGTCGCCGCATACTCAAGTGTGCGCAGTAACACTAAATCATTCTTAAAAGGCCTGCGCGCGTTGGAGACTGCGATACAATTGCCCTTTTTTAGGCCAGCGATGTTAGAGGGATGTGTGCCCTCAAGCCCTGCGGTCAAAGCACCCAAGATATGTAAATAAATACCGCCGTCATCAAGCGCGCGCTCACGTAAGCCCTTGAGCAGCGAGCCGTTTTCTAAAATAGGATGGGTATCAGGAGGGGTGACCACATGCAAAAATCCATTGGCGCGCGCGGCCTGCCCTTCAGATATTAGCGTACCATGCTGCTGCTGACCTGGCTCTCGCAGGCGCGCACATAGATCAACGAGCGGCGGTAGCAGCCACATCTCATTGTCTATATTTTTATCGCTTAGATGATCATTTACAGTGCTTGGCAGCGTAGACGATAATGACTGCGGTAGCAGATTACGTATTAAGTTATTGGTGTTTGTGGACATGAGCATAAATACCGTATTAATAAAAGTTGAAAAGTGAGGCGACAACGCTAAATGGCATTACATAATAGGTTATGCCCCAGACGCTTGATGAGCGCGCTGCCCCTCCATCGCCATTGCTAAAACAGCCATACGAATCGCTACGCCGTTACTCACCTGCTCTAGGATTACTGATTGCGGGCCATCTGCCACGCTTGAGGCGATCTCAACGCCGCGGTTCATCGGTCCTGGATGCATAATTAGGGCATCTGGTTTTGCTCGTGCGACGCGTGCAGGTGTTATTCCATAGTGTTTGTAATACTCGTTCGATGACGATAATAGCGGCGAGTCGATACGCTCGTTTTGGATACGCAGGCCCATGATGACATCGCAGTCACTCACGCACTGATTGATATCTTCATAGACTTTGACGCCAAAGCGCTCAATACCCTTGGGTAAAAGCGTACGCGGCGCGATAACGCGGATATCTTTGACCCCTAACGTCTGTAGAGCGCTGATGTCTGAGCGCGCCACTCGCGAGTGCTTTATATCACCGATGATAGCGACAGATAACTCCTCAAATGGTCGCGGAGCATTGCGATGAATGGTCAGCATGTCGAGCATTCCTTGAGTGGGGTGCGCATGCCAGCCATCACCGCCATTGATGATGGCAATGTTAGGCGTAACCTCTGTGGCCATAAAGTGCGCAGCGCCCGATGCTGAATGACGCACAACAAAGATATCAGCAGTCATTGCCTGCAAGTTCCACAAAGTGTCACGTAAGCTCTCACCTTTTTTGGTACTAGAGCGCGCAATATCGATGTTAAGAACGTTGGCACCTAGGCGCTTTTCAGCGACCTCAAAAGTGGTACGCGTACGGGTCGATGGCTCAAAGAACAAGTTCATCACGGTACAGCCTTCAAGCTCAGGTCTATTAATTAATAAGCCCTTATCATCAAAAAAGGTTTCCGCTTTGGCTATAATGGCCTGCAGCTGCGCCTTATTTAATCCTTCTACACCCAAAAAGTGACGGATACTGCCATCAGCATTAAGCTGCGGTCGACTGAGCGACGTGTTTAGCCTTTGATGAATGGTACTTGGATCAAACTTGACATAGTCAGAGGGTGAGATTTTATTGGTAGCATGGCTATCGGTAGCATTTGGCATAATGACGAGTCTTTGTGGTTGTTTTAATAAGTATGGCTAGATGGAACATATTGAGCATTATTTCAATCAATGACGAACCTTTATTCGTAGGCAAAGCGGTAGATACAGCGACATTTTAGCGCTTATTTGCTACACTTTGTCTCAAACTTATCTATAAAAATAGACACTTTACATTTAATAAATCTAGTGTAGCTGATTTTATAGCCAGTACAAAGGGACATGACCCGCTTATTATTATTTTTTGAATCAGTTCAAACGCTGTACAACGAGCTATTTGTATTGACTATCTATTAAATGAAAACCTATGTTATCGCTTTTTTTATTCTATTAGGACATCCTATGACCACCCTAGCCCAATATTTAGACAAGCACTCAAACCAAACTGCGATAAACGACGTGATTACCACGCTAGCGGACGTTGGCATCACCATATCAGAGTTACTTAGAAAAGGTGCGCTTGCTGATATTATGGGCGAAGCTGGCAATCAAAACGTGCAAGGCGAAGAACAAAAAAAGCTCGATGTCTTGGCCAATGATTTACTCTTAGATGCGCTTAGTCAAAACCCTCACTGCGCAGGTGTTGCCTCAGAGGAATTGGATGATGCAACACCTGCTAACGTTGATGGCAGCTTGCTGGTGTTATTTGATCCGTTAGATGGCTCCTCAAACATCGATATCAATATGGCAGTTGGTACGATATTTTCTATTCTCCCTTACTTACGCCCAGGTCATCTCAGTGAAAACAGCGACTTTTTGCAGCCAGGTCATCAGCAGCTAGCAGCAGGTTATCTGCTATATGGTACCTCAACGGTCATGGCTTTGACCATCGACGATAAAGTGGTCATGTTCAGCCTAGATCCAGATACCAACGATTATGTCTTAATAGAAGACAATGTCCAGATTGATGCAGATACCAGTGAGTATGCTATCAACGGCTCAAACTACCGTTATTGGCAAACGCCTATGCAGCAGTACATTGACGAGCTTATCGCAGGCAAAACTGGGGTGCGAGGACGCGATTTTAATACGCGCTGGGTGGCAGCTATGGTCGGTGATGTGCACCGCATCTTGTGCCGCGGCGGCCTATTTACTTATCCTCTTGATACCAAAGACGCCAAAAAAGCGGGCAAACTACGCTTAATGTACGAAGCCAACCCTATGAGCTTACTGATTGAGCGCGCAGGCGGCGCGGCGACTGATGCTACGACTAGAATACTGGACATCGAGCCTAATGATATTCATCAACGTGTGCCTGTAGTATTAGGTAGTAAAAATGAAGTGGACTATGTTAAGACTCTTCATTTGCAACATAGTCAGTCTTAGATAAATGACGCAAAACCTTAACGCTACTTTTTTCTAATTCTGAGCCGTTTACTATGAGCGCAAATCCTACTGAGCTAATTACCTCTGATAAGAACCAAACGGTAAAACTGATCAAAGCACTACTTACGCAAGCTCGCCGGCGCAAAAAAATAGGCCAAACGGTACTTGAAGGCGCGCATTTGATTGATGCAGCCCTGCGTAGTGACTACCCTGTACTACAGATACTATTATCTGAGTCAGCACACACGCATAGTGAAGTGCGGCAGCTGCTTGCGCGGCTGCCCAGTTATGTTGGCATCTCAACGCTGCCAGATACGCTGTATCGCAGCATAAGCAGTTTAGGTACTGGTATTGATATCATGGCTATAATTGCTATACCTAAGCATAATTTGCCTGTCATTAACGATGATTGCTTGATTTTAAACGACGTACAAGATAGTGGCAACGTCGGTACGTTACTACGCACGGCAGCAGCTGTTGGTATCACAAAGGTGCTCTGTACTGAGGGCAGCGCGCAAGTGTGGTCGCCCAAGACTTTGCGTGCAGGAATGGGCGCGCAGTTCGCTTTAACAGTATATGAAGGGCTAGCGGTCACAGATGTTTTGCAGCAAGTCAAAGTACCCCTACTAGCGACCAGCTCGCATACGGATACTTTGATTTATCAGCATGATTTAAGCGCGCCTATAGCTTGGGTTATGGGACACGAAGGTCAAGGCGTCTGCGATGAGCTCATGCAATGCGCCACCCCTATTGCCTTGCCGCAGCCTAACGGGCAGGAGAGTCTCAATGTCGCTATTGCAGGCGCGCTATGTCTGTACGAGACCCTGCGCCAACGTCAATATAGCTGATATAAAATAATAGCAATGCAGCTATAAAACTTAGCCTCAAAACGCAAAAATCCCGCTATATATAGCGGGATTTTTATTTATCTAAATACAATACCTAATAAACCTTAGATTTTACTGGTTAGCTCAGGTAAAGCGTCAAATAAATCGGCTTCTAAGAAATAGTCAGCAACGCTAGCGATTGGCGACTCAGGATCGTTATTGATAGCTACGATAACTTTAGAGTCTTTCATACCCGCTAAATGCTGAATGGCACCAGAGATACCAGCAGCGATGTATAATTGCGGAGCAACGATTTTACCTGTTTGACCGACCTGCATATCGTTAGAGACGTAACCGGCATCAACCGCAGCGCGCGAGGCACCGATAGCAGCGCCTAGTTTATCAGCTAAAGGTTCGATATATTTAGTGAAGTTCTCGCCATTAGCTAGAGCACGACCACCAGATACGACGATACCCGCTGAAGCCAATTCAGGACGATCAGACTTTGCAACTTCTTCACTCACAAAGCTTGATTTGCCTGCATCTTGAACGTTGTCAATAGTTTCAACAGTCGCTGAACCGCCTTCGGTAGCGACAGGATCAAATGAGGTTGGACGTATGGTCACAATCACTTTGTCTTCTGAGGTTTTGACTGTTGCCGTTGCGTTACCTGCGTAAATAGGACGCTCAAAAGTTTGCGCGTCGATAACAGCAGATATCTCCGATAGCATGCTAACGTCAAGCAAAGCGGCTACGCGAGGCATAAAGTTCTTACCTGTAGTCGTTGCAGGAGCGACGATATGGCTGTAGTCACCTGCAATATCAGCAACTAGCAGGGCAATATTAGCCGCTAATTGATACTCATAAGCGCCGTTGTCTGCTAGCAATACTTTGCTTACGCCTTCAGCCTTTGCAGCTTCGTCTGCAGCGCCCTGCGCGCCAGAACCTGCTACCAACACATGAACCTCATCGCCCATTAATTTAGCAGCAGCAATAGTGTTGAAAGTTGCCTTTTTTAGACTGGCATTGTCATGTTCTGCATATACTAAAATAGCCATTGTCTTTATCCTTTATTAATTCTTGTCGTCTATACTATGATCAGGTCTTGCTTTGCTTGTTACTTATGTCATCAAACATAGGTGTAGGTAAGCATAGCTACAAGCCCTACAAAATCTGCGCTGATGACTTAGATAACTTTAGCTTCGTTTTTAAGCTTATCGACCAATTCGTCCACTGATTTAACAGTGATACCTGCTTTACGAGCGGCAGGCGGTACGACCTTTGTGATTTGCTGCTTGGAGGCCATATCAACACCAAAATCTGCTGGCGTCTTCTCATCAAGTGGCTTTTTCTTTGCTTTCATGATGTTTGGCAATTTAGCATAGCGTGGCTCGTTTAGACGCAAATCAGCTGTAATAACCGCAGGTAGCGTTAGCGCAACAGTCTGCAAACCGCCATCAACTTCACGAGTGACGTTTACTTTATCGCCTTCAACGTTAACTTCTGATGCAAAAGTACCCTGACCAATACCCATCAATGCCGCTAGCATTTGACCCGTTTGGTTATTGTCATCATCAATGGCTTGCTTACCTAATAAGATGATGTCTGTTGACTCAGACTCAGCAATACTTTTTAGGATTTTGGCGACTTGCAAAGGATATGGCTTGTCGTCTGTTTGTACCAGTACGCCACGATCAGCACCTAGTGCCAAGGCTGCACGAATCTGCTCTTGCGACTCTTTTGGGCCGATAGAGGCGACGATGATCTCATCGATCACGCCCGCTTCTTTTAGACGTACCGCTTCTTCTACTGCAATCTCATCAAATGGGTTAATAGACATTTTGGTGTTCGATAAATCAACGCCAGAGTTGTCAGCTTTTACACGAACCTTTACGTTATAATCAATGACACGCTTGACCGCTACTAATGCTTTCATACGTTCCTCGTTTATTAATGTTATGAATAAAATATTTTGGTTAAAAAAACCAAGAGTTAGTGTTTACCTAAGCGTTATTATAAAGCTTTCACGCGCAATATCAAAAACGATGAGTCACAATAAATATCAAACTTATCGCTCATGCCTATTGATTTTAAGTATATGGATTAATCCACTAATTACTTGTCAATCCTGTACCTAAACACACGTATTTAAGAACAGTCCGTATCTTGCGTGAGCACAGGCGCAAAATCAAGATAGCGCTGTGAATAAAGCGTCATAAATTTTTGAGAAGCTCAAAACGCAAAGCCTAAAACTGAGTAAACAATACCGCCAGCTCACTACCCTTTATAGCACTTTGGGTCGTGCATTTTCTTAACATTTTGTTATCGATTAGTCATATCTTTATGACTAGTAGTGTTGTTTATACTATTCATCAATATCTCTTTGTCGCGGACATCATCAAAAAGCGACCAATCCGGCTTAGCGTCATTGTTTTTGATAACGCTCATATCAGCAGTGGTTTCCATGATGACTGCAAACACCTCAGAAGGCGATTTAACACCGTTTTGACGCAGTACCTGCTTAACATCATTAGTGCTTAGTTTTGCTTCTTTTAAGTTGTCCCAAAGATACTCACCGTTTGCCATCAAAATTATGGGCTGATTATCGAGCAGATCTTTGACAGGTTTAATTTTGCGGCGCACGATAGAGACAATGGACTGCAAGAGAAACAACATACCAACGGCAAATATGCCTTGCATCAGTGAAGTCGATTTGGATACCACTGTGGATGCTAATATACTACCAATACCTATGGTCATCGCCAGATCATAGCTTGAGAGCTTAGAGAAACTACGTAGCCCTGCGATGCGAGTAAATAATATTAGGCAAAAGTAAAACACCACAACCGATATTGTAATACCGATGACTTGTTGCTCGTTAATCATTATCCAAGACTGCCATTCCATAACTGACTCCTAACTCTACTATTTTAATGGTACGTCAATAAATTAAATCTAGAACTGATAAATTTTAGTCATAAAAAAAGCAACCTATCTAAGTATAGGTTGCTTTTTTATACAGTCTAAACAATATTTTTATTGTTATAAAACAATATAATCTAGGTTTAAGATTATAGGGCTTCGATTTGCTCAGCTTGTGGACCTTTTTGGCCTTGACCTAGAACGAAAGAAACTTTTTGGCCTTCGGCTAGTGTTTTAAAGCCACCACCTTGAATAGCGCTGTAATGAGCGAATACATCTTGACCGCCATTGTCTTGAGCGATAAAACCAAAACCTTTAGCTTCATTAAACCACTTTACGGTGCCTTCAACTTTTTCTGACATAATTTTTCCTAACTCTTTAACGGTTGGTGAGACTAATGCCTTCACCGATTAATTGAAAAATACTTATAGCTTCTAAGCTCATCATCGAAATGAATCCACTTACCTATTAAAATACAACACAAATGTGTTTAAAGTCTTATAAGTATGATTTAAGTATAGCAGCTTTTATAAGCCTAGGTAAGTTTAATACAGTAATTTTGTAAATGGCATTTTTGACGCTATATCATTGAATAGTTTGATATTTTTAATTGATAATTGATTTTGACTTATCATTTTACTAATTAGCAATAGGTAACCAAGGCGCTGCCAATACTAAAAGACATAAGGAGAAAAATATCAAAGCAAACGACTGACTGTAAGCAATGTACTTAACTGGTATCACTAACTCCTTTGCAGAATCAGGAATGCCTTTACGTCTGAGCAGGCGGGTGCCATACACCCAGCCAAATACGGTATATATGCCATAAGCAGCTGGTACGGTTACTGCAAGCGGTGTCAACTCGATAACGTAGAGCATCATGACTGAGATAAAAAACCAAGCCGTATCTAGTAATGAGCTAAATTTAAACAATGGCGATTGGGGTAGCTTGCCGTCGGTGGTCTTGAGCATCTCCCCTTCTATCCAGATCAAAACAGCTACTACCGCGCTTAGGGCGACGTATATAAATTGCGGCGTTAGCCAGTCAGGGTTGGGTATTAGCACAGCTACCGCCTATGATTAATAATGTTTATAATAAAAGTTAAATTGCTTGCACCGTTATACTTAACTTGCACCGTTGTACTTAAAGTGTTGCACTCGTAAACTGTGAGCAAGTCTTATAATGTTTGTCTATATAGGGCGGCTAGTCGTCATTTTCAACCGATGGTAAGTCAATTTCTATTCGCCGCTGTTTTTTAGACTTTACAAATACGCGTTAGCGACAAAATTGTTAAGATAATAAAGCTATTAAAGTGACCAATTGATTAAAACGGTTAAGGTGCTAAACAAAAAAAACCCACGTTATCTGTTGATAACATGGGTCTTAAAAACTTAGATCAGTAACGCTTAGTTTTTGTCTTTATCGATGATTTTATTACCACCGATCCAAGGCATCATGCCGCGAAGTTTTGCGCCAGTGACTTCGATCTGATGCTCAGCGTTGTTACGGCGACGCGCCGTCATAGAAGGATAGTTCGTTGCGCCCTCTGAGATGAACATCTTGGCGTACTCGCCTGATTGAATGCGTTTAAGCGCATTACGCATCGCTTCTCGTGATTGCTCGTTGATGACCTCTGTACCCGTAACGTATTCGCCGTATTCAGCGTTGTTACTGATTGAGTAGTTCATATCAGCGATACCGCCTTCATACATCAAGTCAACGATAAGCTTAAGCTCGTGCAAACACTCAAAGTAAGCCATTTCTGGTGCGTAGCCTGCTTCTGTCAAAGTCTCAAAACCCATTTTGACCAGCTCTACTGCGCCGCCGCAAAGGACTGCTTGCTCACCGAATAAATCAGTTTCAGTCTCATCTTTAAACGTCGTCTCGATGATACCTGAGCGTCCACCGCCAACGCCTGCTGCATAAGAGAGCGCTAATTGCTTGGCATCGCCTGAGGCGTCTTGATAGATTGCGATAAGATCTGGGATACCGCCGCCTTTGACGAACTCGTTACGTACCGTATGGCCTGGTGCTTTTGGCGCTACCATGATGACGTTTAGATCGCTACGCGGTACCACTTGGTTGTAATGAATCGCAAAACCATGAGCAAAAGCCAACGTCGAACCCTCTTTGATGTTTGGCTCAATCTCATTGTTGTATAGCTCTTTTTGGAACTCATCTGGCGTCAGGATCATCACGACGTCAGCGGCTTTTACGGCGTCTGCCACATCAGCGACTTTTAGACCCGCGTTTTCTGCTTTTTTACGAGAGCCCGAATCAGCGCGCAGGCCGACAGTGACATCTACGCCAGAGTCTTGTAAGTTTAAAGCATGGGCATGACCTTGTGAGCCATAACCGATGATGGCGACTTTTTTGCCTTGAATAATCGATAGATCGCAATCTTTATCGTAAAAAACGTTCATAAATAGAGTCCTTTTCCTCAAGCATGGCGTGCCATGGATAATAAAGGCTTATAGTAAAGCTACTTAGTAAGACAGATTACTATAAGCGTGATGTTAGTTTTAAATTAGTACAATGACAGACTAGTATTAAACGCTTAGCGACAGACTAGTATTAAACGCTTAGCGTTTTTTCGCCGCGAGCAATACCGATAACGCCCGAGCGTACCACTTCTAGCACGCGTTCACGTCCAATAGTATCGATAAAACCGTCAAGTTTGGCCGTATCACCTACGATTTGAATCGTGTACAGGTTAGCGTTCACATCGACGATCTGAGCGCGGAATATATCAGCGCTACGTTTGATCTCTTCGCGAACATTGCCCGTCGCACGTACCTTTATCAGCATAAGCTCACGCTCAACGTGAACGGTATCTGATAGATTAAGCACTTTAACCACTTCGATCAATTTATGCAATTGTTTGGTGATTTGCTCAACTCGCTCAGGAGAGGTAATGGTCGTTAGCGTCAAACGCGAGATGCTGGGGTCGTCAGTTGGGGCAACGTTTAGGGTTTCGATATTGTAGCCGCGCTGGGAGAACAAGCCGACCAAGCGCGACAACGAACCCGCTTCGTTTTCCATTAATACCGAAATCAGATGTGGTTGTTGCATTAAGTACGCTCCCCTTTTGTTAGCCACATATCACGCATAGTCTGTCCTGCAATTTGCATCGGATACACATGCTCATTACGATCGACATAGACATCGATAAATACCAGTCTATCTTTCATTGCCATCGCTTCTTCTATTTGCGCCTCCATCGTTTCAGGATCAGTGATCTTGATGCCGACGTGACCATAGCTCTCAGCAAGCTTGACAAAATCTGGTAGCGAGTCCATATAAGACTGGGCATGGCGACCTTCATAAAGCATATCTTGCCACTGCTTCACCATACCTAACTGCGCATTATTAATGTTCAAGATTTTGACAGGCAGATTATACTGTAAGCAAGTTGATAGCTCCTGAATATTCATCTGAATAGAGCCCTCGCCTGTGATACAGACGACGTCACGATCAGGATTAGCAAGCTTGGCCGCCATTGCATATGGCAAGCCCACACCCATAGTACCGAGGCCACCAGAGTTCAACCACTGACCTGGCTCAAGATACGTATAATAAAGCGCGGCAAACATCTGATGCTGACCGACATCACTTGTAATGATAGCGTTACTGTTAGTCACTTTATCTAGTGCTTGTACAACGCTCTGCGGCTTGATACCGTTTTCTGTGCTGGTGTCATAGCGCAAACCATGGCGCTTGCGCCACTCATTAATTTGCGACCACCAGTCTAGTAGAGCATGTTGATCAAGCTGCTTGTCATCACCGATACTATCGAGCATATCTGTTAGTACCGACTTAACGTCGCCTACAATTGGGATATGAGCAAAGATGGTCTTTGAGATAGACGCTGGATCTATATCGATATGGATAATGGTGGCGTTAGGACAGAACTTTTTGACATTGTTGGTGACGCGATCATCAAAACGCGCACCGACTGCCAAAATAACGTCTGCATGATGCATGCTCGTATTGGCCTCGTAAGTACCATGCATACCTAACATACCCAAAAATTGACGGTCCGAACCTGGGAACGTACCCAAACCCATCAAGGTATTAGTCACAGGTAAGTTCAAACGATGCGCAAGCTCAGTCAGCTCCGCGTGTGCTTTGCTCCAGATAACGCCGCCACCTGCATAAACTACAGGACGTTTTGCCGCAAGCAAAGTCTCAACCGCTTTTTTGATCTGCCCGCTATGACCCTTGATTGACGGCTGATACGAGCGCATAAAGACGTCTTTTGGATATTCATAAGCATACTTTTCGCTCGGCGCGGTCATATCTTTTGGTACGTCTATGACGACAGGACCTGGGCGGCCTGTCTGCGCGATATAAAATGCTTTTTTGACGATCATAGGGATTTCGCTGGCATGACGCACCTGAAAGCTATGTTTGACGATAGGGCGTGATACCCCAATCATGTCGGTCTCTTGAAAGGCATCTTCGCCGATCAGGCTACTTGGCACCTGACCTGAGATCACAACCATAGGTACTGAGTCCATAAACGCAGTAGCGATAGCCGTTACTGTGTTGGTGGCTCCTGGGCCTGAAGTTGCAAGTACGACGCCAGTATTACCAGTCACTCGAGAGTAAGCATCGGCCATATGACCTGCTGCTTGCTCATGACGCACAAGGATGTGCTCAATGGTTTCTTGCTGAAATAGGGCATCATAAATATGAAGAACCGCACCGCCTGGATAGCCAAAGATGTACTTGACCCCTTCATCGGTCAAAGACTGCACCAAAATCTCAGCCCCAGAGAGCATTACAGGCTCTTGACCTTCAGCAATGCGTTGCTGCTTTTCTTCAAAGTTCTTGGCGGCATTAGCCGTTTGCGTGTGCCCGGTCATATTCGGACTTTGCGTGGTTTGCGTCACTGTCATCACCTTTTGTTCGGCGCAGACTTACTACTTAATCATAAAAACAACCACGCCTAAATGCGGCCATTCGTACTCAAAAATAATGAGTCTTTGTCTATATAAAGAATAGATATTTGCTATGTCAAAACATCATCACTAAAAAAACTGTCATTAAGACAATGATGTTTGAGCACAGTAAATTTTAGGATCAGTGTTGAAGCAGCGGATTATCGGTATACAGTGACAAGATGCTAGGCATCTATAAAAGAGGCTTATTATTTATGTTGCGCATAGTAGTGACAACTGCACTGATAAAAACAGGATCAGCAGTTATGCTAATACTACAATACAAAACACTTTTATCAGCAGGCATTACTGTGACAGTACGCTGTATTGTACTTGCCATCCATGCAAACATCGCGTTTGATGTTTATAAATAATAAGTTTATCTTAGTCATTGTAGACAGATAAGTCCGGAGACGATGTATATAACAAACATATCATCATCACAAAGAAGAAAAAACCACATAAGCTACCGATAAGTAACTTGTGGTCTTTGTCCTCAAGTGCCACGGCAATAAAGTAAAAGCCGCTCACTGACCAATCAACTGCTAATATTTTCAATGGTTCAAGCGCTATTGTCAAGAAAAACTTCTAACACTTGCGTCTAACTATTGGTTATTATAGCAAGGATATCTGTATCGACGGTCTGTTGGCATAGAACACCGTCATAACCTACTCATTAATATAGATATAAACGCTTCAAACTACATCTCTTCAAACTATATAAAGGATCGTTGCTATGGCAAATGTGCCTACCACTATTGCGACTAAGCTATTTGTAATACTCGCTATGCTCTGTGCTTTGCTGCTATCTACGAGCATGACTCACGCTGTGCAAGTTTATAAGTCGATTGGCGCCTATGGTGAAGTCAAGTACAGTCAGCACGCGCCGCAAAATGGCAAAAATATTGAAGTTATCGAATTTCGTAGTGATGGTCGACAAAATAATGCCGGTCAAATGGCAGGCAAAACCAATAGCGAGCAAAACAATAGTGCCCCAGATGCAGAGCAGCAGCGCGTGGCGCAGCTAGAGGCGCGTATAGAGGAGCAAGAAGCTCAAGCGAATGCTCAGCGCTGTCAGTCACTGCGTAATAACCTGACCAATCTAAACGTTGGTGGTCGCATCTATGAGATGGATACTAATGGCGAGCGTCGCTACTTGGATGGGCGCGAAATTGAACTTAAACGTGAACGCGTGCAACAAGCTATTAGTCAGTATTGTACGGGCGCTACGGTATAATGTAACTGATAGACATTGCTAGGTAGATTATACTCTTGGATTTTAACGAGTCAAAGTGTGTATTACATGACGAATGGCTGCTGGCATATCTTGAGCCTGTAGCCCTCGCTCACCAATTAGCAGTGCATCATTAGAGAATAATTCATTCACGAGTACATCACCTGCACTACCATGAATAAGTACAGCTTGGCGCAGATGCTGTAAGAGTTTTGACAAATCTTGCTGTGCTAACAAGCCTGCTGCGACTCCTGATAAGACATCTCCCATACCTGCTGAGGCCATACCTGCGTTGCCAGTTGTACAGACATAGATCTGCTCATCCTCTAACACCATAGACCCGGCTCCCTTGAGCACCCAATCACCGCCATAAATACTCGCAGCTTGTTTAATCGCAGCTAGTCTATCGCTCTCTACCTCTTTTACGTCTTTGTCCAATAACCGCGCCATCTCACCACTATGCGGCGTTAGGCAAACCTTGTGAGCCGTACTATAACGGCGCAGCTGCGCGATTAGCTCATGGTTATCAGCTTGTAGCGATGCTAGATGGTACAGACCATCAGCATCAATCACTATTGGAATATCTTGCGACATTGTGGTTTGTAAATAATATATGAATAAATCTTCTGCTTTTTTATCTCGGCCTAGTCCCATACCTATGGCTAGAACGCTGGCATCTTTAATTAACGATTCAGCGCTATTCTTATCATGTAAATCAAGCGTCATCGCATCAGGCAACGAGGTTAATAGCGCACCATGAAAAGCGCTATGACAAGCAACGGTTATCTTGCCTGCGCCTGTTGCCATAGTGCTAGCGGCAGATAGTATCGCGGCCCCGCCCATACCCTGTGAGCCATCAATACGGTTACCGCCAACGATTAACACATGACCATAGCTGCCCTTATAGCTGTTTTGACGGCGCTTAGAGACCTTATATGGTCGGGTAAGCATAAGAGCGGCGGGCTCAATGTCTGCATAAGGAATAAGCGGTATATCAAACACTGTTCCGCTGTGATCCATACCATCTTTGATATGTAGGCCAAGCTTACGGGCGATCAAGCACAATGTCACGTCTGCCTCGATCGCACACCTGTCAAAGACTTGCCCAGTTGAGGCGATTAGTCCACTTGGGATATCAATAGCTATGCTTAAAGCATGATAGTGTCTTGAGTAGTGATTAAAGGCTTGAATAGCTCGTTTGTAGACACCTGCAGGCGCGCGATCTAAACCTATGCCAAACAGAGCATCGATATATACATCGGCCTCTGCCCTATAGTGCTTTGGGTGACTGATGACTTTAAAGCCATTATTTTTAGAGCCACTATCTTCAAAACGCACTGTTTCGATATCACTGTCCATAGTGATCTGGCGCGCTTTTATTGCGTCAGTCATGGATACTATGGTGTTACTATCAACAGCTAAATTATCCATATCCAAACCAACCGTAATGACTCGTACTTGCCAGTCTGCTTGTTTTAGATAGTGCGCGACAAGCCAGCCATCGCCGCCGTTATTGCCTTTGCCAACCCAAATAATAGCGCTGGGCTGATGATTCTCCTCATGACAGACTGTCTTGCTAGCCGCATCAGTACTACGATATTTTTGCTCATAAAGCGTTCTGATATGCTGCGTTACTTGCCAAGCAGCTTGTTGCATTAGGGCGAAGCTGTCATAACCTTGGGCAAACCAAGCCTTTTCCATAGCATAAATTTGCTCACTACTGTAAAGAGCGACTGGCATTGTGTTTTTGGATAACGAACTTAGTAAGGCTGACATGACTGACTCTCTGCGTTAATTATATTTTTTAGACTTGCGCTTAGGACTTATAAGCTTATCATATAAGTATCTTAGCCAACATCTAGCCCATTTATGACTCATAATATTCAGTCCACTCAAAAATCAGCGATAAGCCATAGTAAATTACCATCAAACGCCGTCGAGATTGATAACGTTAATAGCATCGATAACGTCAACAACATAGACACGTTTACGTCCGCTGCTGAGGTTAAAGAATGGATCAAAGCACAAGCAAAGTCTCTCGGTTTTGCTGATTGTGGTTTTTTGTCTGTACACCACCCTTTGTTTGCCGAGCAAATAGAGCAGCTACAACGCTGGCTGGATAAAGGCTATGAGGGTCAGCTCAATTTTATGCACAACAATCATAAGCTGCGCGCGCATCCTGAGCAGTTAGTAGCAGGGGCTAAAACTATTATCAGCGTGCGTATGGATTACCTCACTCAAGTACCGACGCCGCGTACTATCACTGACAACCAATACCCCAATCAAGGCATTATTGCCCGCTATGCGCGCGGGCGCGATTACCATAAGACCATGCGCTCTCGCCTCAAACAATTAGCGCTACAGATTGAGGCGATGCTCCCTGAGTGGCAACATTTAGATATTGGCAATACATCAAATTTTATCTTTCGTCCCTTTAGCGACTCAGCACCGATATTTGAGCGTCCTATTGCCGATGCAGCAGGTCTTGGCTGGACGGGTAAGCATACCTTACTACTCAATAAACAAGCAGGCTCTTTTTTTGTGTTGGGCGAGCTGTTTATCAGTCTAAAGCTACCTGATGACAAGCCCGTAGAGGCTCACTGCGGCAGTTGCCGTGCTTGTATAGATATCTGTCCCACTCAAGCTATCGTCGCGCCTTATGAGCTTAATGCGGCAGCCTGCATCTCTTATTTAACCATTGAGCACAAGGGATCTATAGACATCAAGTATAGACGCGCTATAGGCAACCGCGTCTTTGGCTGTGATGATTGTCAGCTGATCTGCCCTTGGAACCGCTACGCTAAAGTCACAGACGTCGAGGACTTTGCCCCTCGTCATCATTTAGATAACAGCAGCTTGCTCGATCTTTGGCGATGGACGGAAGACGACTTTTTGAATAACACTCAAGGCAGTCCGCTTAGACGTACAGGCTACGTCAACTTTTTACGCAATATCGCTATCGGTTTAGGTAATGCAATTGCTAGTAATAAGGTAATAGTCGAGCTTGAAGCAAAGTTGAGCGTTCACGATGAGATGCTGGACGAGCATATTAATTGGGCAATAAAGGAGCAGCAAGGTAGACTGACAGAGTGTTAGTCAAGTACAAAAAACGCCCCTCATATAAGGAGCGTCATGACAAATATATAGCATTTGCGATTAGAAAATTCTGATAACTTTATGGCTTAGGAATACGTAATACTTGACCTGGATAAATCTTATCTGGATCAGAAAGCATAGGTTTGTTAGCCTCAAATATCTTCATATAGTCGCTTGATGAACCGTAAACGTTTTGGGCAATTTTAGATAAGCTATCACCAGACTCTACGGTATACATAGTAGATTCAGGCGCGTCTTCTTCGATGTTGATATTATCGATCACTTTTGCGACGTTCTGTACGTTACCAATAGCGATAATAGCTTTTTCGCGATCAGCTTGAGTTTTGGCATCACCACTGATCTCAGCGGTATCTGTTGAGCCATTGTATTTGACTTTTAGATTACTGATATTGAGGTTTTGCTGCTGAATGCGGCGTAACAATAAGCTCGCTACAGATTGAGCCGATGGCTCACTCGATTTGACTTGCGTATTAGCATCAGCTTTGGTTTCAGTCTTAGCATCATGCTTGTCATCATCACGGTTAAAAATTTTGTCACCTATATCCTTTGCGAAACTGAACATTCCCATATTATTGCTCCTTCACTATTGTTATTAACGTTTTTTGTTTGCGCTATCGAGTATAGCAAAACACATCGCTTTGCCAAGTAAAGGTATGTTGAATAATGTTAGTCTCGCGTAGAGACGCTATATTCGAGCATAAGTATTTAAGTACAAGTATTTAAACACAAGTATTCAAGCACAAAAGTTTAGGTACAAAAAAACCGCTTACCTAGATAGATAAGCGGTCAATCAACTAATAATGACGGTTTGTCAGTTATAGCTGAGCTTGTACATAATCAATTGCTTTTTGTACAGTAGTCAATTCTGCTGAATCTTCATCTGGAATAGTGATACCAAAATCACTCTCAAACGACATAACCAACTCAACCAAATCTAACGAATCAGCACCTAAGTCTTCCATGAAGGCTGCATCGTTATTCACGTCTTCAACGTTCATACCTAGCTGTTCAGCTACTGCAGATTTTACTCTTAATTCAACATCATTACTCATATAGATCTCTCCCTTTTTGTCTATCATTTTTTAAGATTGATAAAGCGTTATTTTATATACTATCCAATAAAACCTCATTATCATACAAGGTTTTGACATAAAAGTATGCGTTATTATAACACCATTTATTAGAGTTTACACTCGTTCACACAGTATTTTATTATCAGTGTGTAACGATGCTACATATACATACCACCATTGACTGGAATGACCGCACCTGTAATATAACTGGCCTCGTCACTAGCTAAAAACGAGACTGCAGCAGCGATGTCTTCTGGTTGACCTAAGCGGCTAATAGGTACGGCATCTAGCATAGAATTAAGCAGACGCTCATCAAGCTCATCCGTCATATCTGTTTCAATCAAACCTGGTGCGACGCAATTGATAGTCACTTGGCGTGAGCCAATTTCACGGGCTAATGTGCGGCTAAAGCCTTCAAGACCTGCTTTGGTCGCTGCATAATTGGACTGACCTGCATTGCCCATCTTGGCAACAACGGAGCTGATATTAATAATACGGCCGCGGCGAGCTTTCATCATGCCGCGAATCGCGCGTTTGCTCATACGGTACACCGAAGATAGATTAGTATCGATGACGTCATCCCAGTCTTCATCTTTCATACGCATGAGTAGGCCATCTTTAGTGATACCCGCATTATTTACCAGTACTTGTACGGCCCCATAGACGCTCTCAATCTCTTCAAAGAGCTTATTGATTTGTTCGGTATCACGCACGTCCAGCACGCGTCCAATACCGCCTGTATCGTGTAGATATTCATCAATAAGCTCAGCGCCTTTTTCAGTAGTCGCTGTGCCAATGACAAAATGCCCTTCTTTAGCAAAACGTTTGGCAACAGCTTTGCCAATACCGCGACTTGCGCCCGTTACTAGGGTAATTGTACGGCTCATGATAGCACCTCCATTAACTTATCCAAACGAGCAAGCTTGTCAGTAGGATAGCTTGTAATAGGCTCTGCTTGGCGCTTGGCTAGATTACTCAAAACATTACCGCTACCGCATTCGATTAATATACCGATTTGTTTGTCTGCCATCTCTTGCATCGTTTTGGACCAAAGGACAGGTTCACTCAATTGTTCTGTCAATGCCTGCTTGATACCTAGTGCGCTACTCTCAACGCGGGCATGACGATTTTGAATAACTGGAATAGCGGCCTGCTCAAATTCGATATTATCCAACGCCTCAGCGAGCGCTCGACTAGCAGGCTGCATAAGTGCACAGTGCGAAGGCACGCTAACCTTTAGAGGTATGGCTTTTTTACCTGTGTTTTGGACTTTATCTATGACAGCGTTTACGCCAATAGCATTACCAGATACCACGACTTGACCTGGGCTGTTGAAGTTAGCCGCACCGACGATAGCGCCATCAACGTGCTCGGTCGCCTGCTCGCACAAGGTTTCAACTCGTGCATCCTCAAGACCTAGCACGGCTGCCATAGCCGTATCGATACCGACTACCGCCTCTTGCATAAACTGCCCACGCTTATGTACTAACTTGACAGCATCAGCAAAACTGATCACGCCAGCTGCACATAGCGCACTATACTCTCCAAGTGAATGTCCAGCTAAGTAACACGGCGTCTTGGTTAACTTATCTTGTAAAATACGCCAAATTGCGATGCTAGCCGTTAAAAGTGCCGGCTGAGTGTACTGAGTCTGGTTGAGTCGCTCTTCGTCTTGGCATATTGCCCACAAGTCTTCGCCAAGTACCGCACTTGCTTCGGCAAAAGTATCTTTGATCTGAGGGTAATGCTCGGCAAGCTCTGAGGTCATAGCGACCGTTTGCGAGCCTTGTCCTGGAAAAATAACAGCGATACGCGTAGGCGGCGTTTTTGTTGAATCGGGTGCTACTGCCATAACCCATATTCCTTATATTGTTGAATAATTCCCTAAAAGCGAGCGCTTATTTATATTCTATTATTATTAATTTATCAGTAAATGGTAGGTACTAGCTATCGTCTATGTATTTGTAATCATCGTAATAGGTTATCTAGTCTTTGCAACTAAGAAGTCTATACAACAAAATTCTACTGATATAGTAAGCCTAAATGACTCAGACTGTCAAAGGTTAGAAAATTAACCTTTACTACTGCAATAACAGAAAGCTGCAATAACAAAAAGCCAAGTTATCTGCATGCCTAATATATGACAGCGAATAACTTGGCTCTTGCTACAAAAATACTTAAGCGCTCATAATCCTTTGACGAATAATACCTATACTTATCAAATCACGGATAAACATATCTATTAGTCTTAGGACTACTTCATTTAAGCATCTTGACTGACTTTGAACAACTGACGACCACGATAAAAACCGTCTTTGGTCATGTGATGACGACGATGCTTTTCACCAGTGGTAGCATCTACGCTTAATTCAGCCACTTCCATACGGTGGTGTGAACGGCGCATGTCACGACGCGAACGGCTTTTACGACTTTTTTGAACAGCCATGATGTAGCTCCTATACTTAAGGGAATAAACTTAAAATTCAGTTTTAACCGATACAGGTTTAGGTGTATTGATAACCACTCAAACCTTATGCATCGTTAAATTAACGAGTTTGCCAATTGCTTTAAAGCTCTGACTAAATCCAAACCAAACGAGCGGTTTGTCTCATTGACGCTTTAAGCAAGCGGCACGTTGCCAGAATGCAATAAACCGGACATTATACGCATGTTTGACGTATTAATAAAGCCTTGGTTTTGTAGTTCGTTTTAGGACATTTTGCACTAGGGCGCGTTGCTTCTACAACTTATTATTCGATTATAACTTACCCTTTAGTGAGGCAAGCGCAGCGAATGGGTTTTCGTTTTCTTCTTCTGGAATATCACCAACTTGCGAGGTCGCCATTTCACAATCCTCATGCTTTGGCGATAAAGGGGCTTTGAGTAATATCTCATCTTCAATCAGTTTTTTTAGAGGCAGTAAGCGCTCAGGTGACTGCTCTGTTACGATCTCATCTAGCAATAAGTAATCTTGTTCTTCATCGATCAGACTCTCTTGACTATCATCATCTAACAAAGCAATGTCATAATCGTCTGATAAGTCAATAGCAACCGGCTGTAGGCAGCGCTGACAAGTCAGCCAGACCTCTCCTGCCAAAGTAAAAGCCAAATGTAATACATTGCTACGTCGATATAACTTGGCATCTAGCTGTAACTGTGGCTGCTCGTGCTCTGTTGTGAGTACGTCTTTGAGACGAGCAAAAGTATGCGGTGCCAACAGGCCTGACCATTCAAAACCAGTGTCTTCCCACTTATTTAATGAGATATTATCAGGTAAAATGCTTGATGGTGCCTTTTGAGTATCGCTGTTAGACGCTGTGGCTGAAGTGCTCGACATACGCGGCCTCTCAATATAAATGGTGTATAATATTGCCTGCCATACTAACGCAAAGCCCTATATGACGCTAGCGCTAGTATGTTACGATTTTTACTACTTTTTATATGCACTTTCGCCTTAAACCTATACCTAAACCAGCCGTTGTCTTATGACTTATAACATGACTATTCATGATTTTTCATCTTTATTAACTGCTACTGACGCTCTGTCTTTAATGAATGAACTCAAGTCTTATATACAGTCATATGATTCTCCATCAATCCTCACTGATATTCATTCATTATGTGATAAAGGTTTGATGATCTATGAGTGGTCAGAGGCCAAAGAAGAAAAAAGCGTTAATGCTTTGATTGATTTGTTTAATACCTTATTTGCCAGTCAAAACGTAATATTGATGCACAGTGATAGCGAACCTGAGTATTTTGCCGCAACTTATGATAAACCAGCTCGCATAGCCTTTGCTCATGGGTTTTTTGCCAGCGCTTTGCATGAAATCAGTCACTGGTGCATTGCAGGACAAGCACGTAGGCTTCTTGATGATTTTGGCTATTGGTACGCAGCAGATGGGCGCAATCAAGATGAACAACTGGCCTTTGAGCGCGTGGAGATCAAGCCGCAAGCTTTGGAGTGTTTATTTAGTCTTGCCTGTCACAGACCGTTTCGAGTGTCGCAGGATAATATCTTTGCAACCTTTGATACGAGTAGCAGCACGTTTGCAGCTGACGTCTATAAGCAAGCTTTAAACTATAAAAAAAACCCAGAGTTACTGCCGCGCGATGCCAAAATATTGTTGTTAGCGTTGTTGCATATTCAGCTTAACAGCCAAGCAGCCTAGAAGCTAAAACATCATCTTTATATCGCCCGAAACTGACTTCTAATCAGAGCTTAGCTAAATTTGAACCAATAGAGTATCTATGGTGTTTTACGCTTGTATACGCTTGTTTACGGCAGGCTCCTACAACTCTTATCACTCTAAGGGTTATACTTCAACAACTATAAATCTAAAAGCCTAGCTCTAATAAAGGCAAAAAACCAAAATAGGAGTCCGTATGCAAACTTTATATATCCATCCAGAAAATCCGCAGCCTCGCCTCATAGAGCAAGCAGCCGATATGCTACGCGGTGATAAGCTGATTATCTACCCCACTGATACCAGTTATGCCTTTGGTTGTCGCCTTGGTGCCAAAGACGCTCTAGAGAAGCTCAAACTCATACGTGAGCTTGATGATAAGCATCAGTTTACGTTGCTATGTCGTGATTTAAGTGAGATCGCTAATTACGCCACCGTTGACAATCAACAATTTAAACAACTAAAGGCCTGTACTCCAGCGCCTATTACCTTTATCTTGAACGCTACCAAAGATGTCCCTAAAAAACTGTCTCATCCAAAGAAAAAAACTATAGGTATACGAGTACCTGGCAACCCTATTGCTCAAGCGCTGTTAGAAGCAATGGATGAACCTATATTAACCAGCTCATTAGTGCTGCCCAATCGCGATGACATACTCGATGATCCTTTCGAGATTGAGGAGCTATTAGGTCATGTTATAGATGGTCTGATCAACGCAGGTATCAAGACTACTAAGCTGACTACGATCGTAGACATGACTAATAATCAGCCTGAGATTATCAGACAAGGTGCGGCGGACGTTAGTGCTCTAATGGTATAGACAGCACATTAAGCACAAAAAAAAGCTCCAACGAATGGGAGCTTTTTTTATTATAAATGATAGCTAATTTTAGTCACGATCAACTAATTCTACATAAGCCATTGGCGCGTTATCACCATCACGGTGACCACATTTTACAATGCGAAGATAGCCACCTGGACGCGTCTGATAACGTGGACCTAGCGTACCAAATAGTTTACCGACCATAGCTTTGCTACGCATACGGCTAAATGCCAAGCGGCGATTAGCAACGCTGTCTTCTTTAGCCAATGTGATTAGTGGCTCAGCGACGCGGCGTAACTCTTTTGCTTTTGGCAACGTCGTTTTGATCAACTCGTGCTCAAATAATGAGTTGGTCATATTTTGGAACATGGCTTTACGATGACTGCCGGTACGACCCAGCTTGACTCCACTCTTACGATGGCGCATAGTCAAATATCCTTAAAGTTTAGCGGCTACGATAAGAAAAGCGATCATCAACACGTAAGTCAGCAGGTGGCCAATTGTCTAGGCGCATACCGAGCTCTAAATCTTTAGACGCTAGTACGTCCTTGATTTCAGTTAATGATTTCTTACCAAGATTTGGGGTTTTTAATAATTCAGTCTCTGAACGCTGTACCAAATCGCCGATATAGTAAATGTTTTCAGCTTTTAAGCAGTTGGCTGAGCGAACCGTTAGTTCAAGATCATCCACAGGGCGAAGTAGCACTGGGTCGACCTCTTCTTTTTCTTTCACAGGCTCAGGCGCTTCTTCAGCTTCTAGATCAACAAAGATAGAAATCTGTTGTTGTAAAATAGTGGCAGCTTTACGAATTGCTTCTTCTGGATCTATAGTGCCATTGGTTTCAAGCTCAATGATGAGACGATCAAGATCGGTACGCTGCTCGACGCGAGCGTTCTCAACTTGATAAGCAACACGAAGCACTGGGCTAAAACTTGCATCAAGCTTTAGACGGCCAATTGCTTTGGTGTCGCCATCTTCACGGCGCTGATTTGCTGGCTCATATCCACGACCCATCACTACGCGCAAACGCATCTTAAGATGACCGCGCTCGCTCAATGTGCCTAATACCAATTCTGGATTGATAATGTCTACATTGTGCGGTAGTGCGATGTCTGCAGCAGTAATAGTGCCTGGACCTTGCTTGTCCAAGGTCAAAAATACTTCATTTTGGTCATGAAGGGTAATTGCTAGGCCTTTTAAGTTCAAAAGCAAATCAAGTACGTCCTCTTGCAAGCCTTCAAGCGTAGAGTATTCATGGTCAACACCATCAATCTCAGCTTCAATAACCGCAGCACCAGGTAATGAAGATAACAAGATACGACGAAGAGCATTACCTAAGGTATGCCCAAAGCCGCGTTCTAACGGTTCGAGCGTGACTTTCGCAATCGTTTCGTTAACCGTGTCCACGTTAATGGCATTTGGCGTTAGAAACTCAGTTGCATTTAGCATCATAATGTCACCTCGATAGATTAAACAGGTTTAAATGACATAACATATCCACTGACCGAATCAGTAGATATGCTAAGGTATCACTTATTTTGAGTATAGCTCAACGATCAAGCTTTCGTTGATTTCAGCAGGAAGATCAATGCGATCAGGCGCTTGTTTAAACGTGCCTTGTAATTTGCTGTGATCAACATCTAGCCATTCTGGAATACCGCGCTGCGTGGCAAGCTCAATAGCGTTCTTGATACGTAGCTGTTCGCGAGATTTTTCTTGAATAGCGATAACGTCACCATCTTGCAACTGGATTGATGGAATGTTCACACGAACAAACTCATCACGACCTGCTTTTTTAAGCATGACAGTGCGGTGACTGACCAACTGACGCGCTTCTGCACGAGTTGAGCCAAAGCCCATACGGTATACGACGTTATCGATACGGCTCTCAAGCATAGCTAGCAAGTTCTCACCTGTAGCGCCGCGTTTGCGAGCAGCTTCTTTATAGTAGTTTGCGAACTGACGCTCAAGCACACCATAAATACGCTTAACTTTCTGCTTTTCACGCAGCTGTAAAGCGTATTCCGAAGTCTTGTTACGGCTAACGCCATGTTGACCTGGTGGACGACCAGCTTTTTTGGTCTTAACGTCATAAGGTTTAACACCAGATTTAAGACCTAGGTCAGTGCCTTCACGACGTGATAACTTTAGTTTTGGTCCAATATAACGGGCCATGTTTATGTCTCCTATAAGCTTTTATGATAAAAAGCTTCGTCTTTAGTATTAGACGCGGCGCTTTTTCGGCGCACGGCAACCATTGTGTGGAATTGGGGTCACATCAGAGATGCTGTTCACTTTATAACCCAATGCACCTAGTGCTCTTACCGCAGACTCACGACCCGGTCCTGGTCCTTTGACCAAAACGTCGATATTCTTAACACCGTATTCCTGAGCCGCTTTACCAGCGACTTCAGCTGCAACCTGAGCTGCAAATGGTGTAGATTTACGTGAACCACGGAAGCCTTGTCCACCTGAGGTGGCCCAAGCCAGTGCATTACCTTGACGATCGGTAATCGTTACAATGGTGTTATTAAAAGACGCATGGATGTGGGCAATGCCCTCCGATACTGAACGACGAGCCACTTTTTTGCGACTACGAGTGTCTTTAGCCATCTTTTAGCTTCCTAAGTTAATTATCTTTTGAGAGGGCGTGTCGGACCCTTACGAGTACGAGCGTTATTCTTGGTGTTTTGACCTCTTACTGGTAAGTTACGACGATGGCGAATGCCACGGTAACAACCAAGATCAACCAAGCGCTTGATATTCATTGACACTTCACGACGAAGGTCACCTTCAGTCATGTATTCTGCAATTTGTGCACGGATAGCATCTAACTGTGTATCATCTAACTGACTGACTTTAGTAGTAGGGGCAATGCCAACTGCTTCTAAGATTTTCTGAGCAGTGGTACGACCTACACCAAAGATGTAAGTTAGTGAAATAACAGCATGCTTATTATCCGGAATGTTGACACCGGCAATACGAGCCATTTATTTCTCCATCAAAGAAAAACAGATATCGTTTGTTTAGACGATATGTTGTTTTCCAAAATTATTGCTGTTAACACCTAAAGATCTGTATGCTTTAAAACTCGTATAATCTTTCAATCGATACGCGTCATAAAATGAAACAAATAAAAAGGTATGAACTACGGCAAGTGGCGGATGATATCGCATCCGCCGCGTTTTTTCAAGTGTTAATTGATTTAACAATAAATCTTCGTTAGTCAATTAACCTTGACGTTGCTTGTGGCGAGGTTCAGCAGTACAAATAATATGTACACGACCTTTACGGCGAACTACTTTACAGCTACCACAAATCTTTTTTACTGATGCTTGAACTTTCATCGCATGCTCCTTGAAATATCACGCCGCTCAGTTTATGGCTGAGTGGGCGACTGAATTAACGTCTGATCGTGGTATTGATGCGTCATCAAATGCGCTTGAATCTGCGAAATGAAATCCATTACCACTACTACCATAATCAATAGTGATGTACCACCAAGATTAAATGGCACACCAAAACCTGACTGGATGACCATAGGCATCAAACAAATAACCGTCATATACATCGCGCCGATGAAAGTTAATCGATTTAATACGTGATCAAGATAACGCTGAGTTTGTTGTCCGGGACGAATACCTGGGATATACGCACCGCTTCGTTTAAGGTTTTCGGCGACTTCACGAGGACTAAAAACTAATGCCGTATAAAAATAACAAAAGAAAATAATCATCGCACCAAACAGTACTAAATATAACGGCTGTCCAGGAGACAACACTAGTGCCATATTTTGTAGTATCTTTTGCACAAAGGTAGGATCGGTTGAATGACCTACCCATTGACCCAAACTTGCTGGAAACAGTAACAAGGAGCTGGCAAAAATAGCAGGGATAACCCCTGCCATGTTTATTTTCAGTGGCAAATGTGATTGCTGCTGAGCGTATATTTTGCGGCCTTGCTGCTGCTTTTGTGCATAGTTAACAGGAACACGACGCTGAGCACGTTCAATATAAACGATACCCGCGGTTACCGCGATGCCTAATATAACAAAGATAAAGAGTACAATCAGATTCATCTGACCCTGATTGACCTGTTCAATAGATTGTGAAATCATGCCAGGGGTACCTGCGACAATGCTTGCAAAAATAAGCATTGAGATACCATTACCCACGCCGCGCTCTGTGATCTGCTCACCAAGCCACATCAAGAACATAGCGCCCGCTACCAATGAGGTCACCGCCGGTATATAAAAGGTAAGACCGCTAGATAACGTCAAGTTCTGACTGATCAATCCTGCACACATTCCAAGCGACTGCACTAAAGCTAAAGCAAGGGTGCCTTGACGGGTATACTTGTTTAGCTTGCGACGTCCAGCCTCACCGTCTTTTTTGAGCGCTTCAAGCGACGGAACGACTGCTGACATCATCTGTACAATAATAGAGGCAGAGATATAAGGCATAATGCCGAGCGCCATAATAGACATACGCTCTAAAGCACCACCTGAGAACATATTGAACATGCTCAAAATGGTGTTTTCATTACGCGAAAATAAATCAGCTAAATTGACAGGGTTGATACCAGGAACAGGAATATGTGACCCTAAACGATAAACAATCAACGCACCGATCAAAAATAGTAAGCGCGTCCAGAGCTCATCATACTTGCGTATAAAGGCGAAAGGATTAAGCGGTATACCAGTCGATGACATTGATTGCTTTGACACGTTACTACTCCTCGATACTACCACCAGCAGCTTCGATTGCCTGCTTAGCGCCTTTAGTCACTTTGATACCTTTAAAGGTAAAAGCTTTAGTGACTTCGCCTGATAGCATAACGCGAGCACGCTTCATATCACGGCGGACAAGGTTAGCCGCTTTAAGCGTCTCTAAGCTGACTACATCACCGTCAATTTTGTTAAGCTCAGACAGACGGACTTCAGCCGTAGTCATTGCCATTTTACTAGTAAAGCCAAATTTTGGTAGACGACGGTACAAAGGCATTTGACCACCCTCAAATCCTGAGCGTACGCTAGAACCTGAACGTGATTTTTGACCTTTCACACCGCGGCCGCCTGTTTTACCAAGACCTGAACCGATACCGCGACCACGACGTTGGGCAGTTTTCTTTGCGCCAACGCCTGGTGATAATTCGTTTAATCTAAGACCCATTACGCTTCCTCCACTTTTACCATGTAGTTAACGCGATTGACCATGCCACGAGTTGATGGGGTATCTTCAACTTCTACAGTATGGTTAATACGGCGTAAACCCAATCCTTTCAAGCTAGCTTTGTGGCTCTTGAGGCGATGGGCACCTGATTTTACTTGAGTGACTTTCATTGTTTTCATCAATATTCACCTAGTCCTATCTACTAAAGGTTAGCCCAAAATTTCGTCTACAGATTTACCACGTTTTGCTGCCATCTTTTCTGGAGTTGACATATCACGTAAACCGTTAAATGTTGCGCGAACAACGTTAGCAGTATTGGTAGAGCCATAACACTTAGTCAAAACGTCTTTGACACCAGCAACTTCTAATACAGCACGCATTGCGCCACCAGCGATAACGCCAGTACCTTCAGATGCAGGTTGCATATAGACTTTACTTGCGCCATGACGGGCTTTGATCGGATGATACAAAGTGGCTTCGTTAAGCTCCACTGTGATCATATTACGCTTCGCCGCTTCTAGAGCTTTTTGAATAGCCGCTGGGACTTCACGTGCTTTACCACGTCCAAAACCAACGCGACCATTACCATCACCCACAACGGTTAAAGCTGTGAATGAAAAGATACGACCACCTTTGACCACTTTTGCAACGCGATCAACGGTGACTAGACGCTCTACTAAACCGTCTGAAGGTTCATTTTTGTCATTATTTCTAGCCATGATTAAAACTCCAATCCGTTTTCGCGAGCAGCTTCAGCTAAAGCTTTTACTCGACCATGATATTTAAAACCGCTACGATCAAAGGCAACTTTGGTAATACCAGCTGCTTTTGCACGTTCTGCGATCATTTGGCCTACAGATGTCGCAGCATCAGTGTTGCCAGTTGCACCTGAACGCAGACTGCTATCTAGTGTAGATGCCTGAGCGATCACTTCACCACCACTTGGAGAGATAATCTGGGCATACATATGCTTTGGCGTGCGAGTGACGGTTAGACGATGAACGCCCAAAAATCTGATATGCGCACGGGTTTTCTTAGCTCGACGCAGACGAGCTGCTTTTTTATCAAACATTTCAACTCACCTTATTTTTTCTTGGCTTCTTTGCGAATCACGTGCTCGTCACTATAACGAATACCTTTACCTTTATAAGGCTCTGGTGGACGGAAGGCGCGGATATTTGCCGCGGCTTGACCAAGCTGCTGCTTATTGTTTGATTTTAAAACAATTTCAGTTTGCGTTGGGGTTTCGGCCGACACACTCTCTGGCAACGTATACTCTACTGGATGTGAATAACCGACGTTCAAGGTTACTTTATCACTAGTAGCTTGAGCACGATAACCAACACCGATGAGTTGAAGACGTTTTTCAAAGCCTTCGGTTACGCCGATAACATGGTTGTTAAGTAAGGCGCGTACGGTGCCAGTATGCATCATGGCTTCTTTTGAATCGACTGTAGGTGAGAGAATGATAGCATCATCTTCCTGTTTCAGCTCGACCAATTCATGCAGGTGTAAAGACAAAGTACCGTTCTTGCCTTTCACTTCGACCTGCCGATCGTTCAAAGTAACACTAACGCCGTTTGGCAAGGTTACTGGGGCTTTAGCCACACGAGACATAGGAATATTCCTTAAAAAATTAACTTCTTCTGTTAGCCAATTATCATCAATAAAAATAGGAGAAGATAATAGCGAAAAAACTAACAGGCTAAAAAGCGTGCTAGTTTATCATAATTAAGCTTGCCTAGCACCTATCAATTGCTATTAACTAAAAAAGCATTATTGCATCTGATGGTGCTTTGTTTATTGCTGTCCTCAATAGAATAGCAATAAACAATAAGGCCTAAGTGGTATCTTAGTTGCTTAGTAACTTAATATTTGATAACCAAATATTAAGCAACAAAAGCAACGATTTCGCCACCGATACCAGCAGCGCGTGCAGCACGATCACTCATGATGCCTTGACTGGTTGATACGATAGCAACACCCATACCTTGCTTAACAGTTGGGATGTTATCTTTACCGCGATGCTGGCGCAGACCAGGACGGCTAAAGCGTTGAATAGTTTCGATGACAGGTTTGCCTTCGAAGTATTTTAATTCAATAGACAACGTCGCTTTATTGTTATCTTCTTGAGTAACAGTTGCGTTTGCCACATAACCTTCGCTAACTAATAGATCAGCGATTGATTTGCGTAGCTTTGAGCTTGGCATCGCAACCGATACTTTGTTCGCCATTTGCGCGTTACGAATACGGGTTAGCATATCAGCAACAGTATCTTGCATACTCATGTCTTACTCCTTACCAGCTTGCTTTACGAACACCAGGTACATCACCTTGCATGACACGCTCACGCAACATGTTGCGAGATAAGCCAAACTTACGGTAGTAACCATGAGGGCGACCAGTGATAGCACAGCGATTACGCAGACGTACTGGAGATGCGTTACGTGGTAGAGACTGAAGCTCTAACATAGCATCCATACGCTCTTCGTCACTTGCGTTGACATCACTGATAGTCTCTTTTAGCTTAATACGCTTCTCAGCATATTTAGCAACCATTTTTTCGCGCTTTAATTCGCGATTAATCATGCTCTTCTTTGCCATAACGTCTTTACCTTATTTAAATGGGAAGCCGAATGCTTTGAGTAACGCACGACCTTCTTCATCATTACCTGCAGAGGTGGTGATCGTTACATCCATACCGCGAATACGATCAATTTTATCATATTCGATTTCTGGGAATACGATCTGCTCTTTAATACCTAAAGAGTAGTTACCACGTCCGTCAAAGGCTTTAGGTGAAAAACCGCGAAAGTCACGAATACGAGGAATCGCAATAGCAATGAGACGATCTAAAAATTCGTACATTTGCTCACCGCGAAGCGTTACTTTACAGCCAATCGGCCATTCTTCACGAATCTTAAAGCCAGCAACTGACTTACGAGCTTTAGTAACAACAGGCTTTTGACCAGCAATTGCGATCATGTCAGCTACCGCACCTTCAAGCAATTTCTTGTCTTGAGACGCACCGCCCACACCCATATTAAGTGTGATCTTAGTGATTTTAGGCACTTGCATCACGTTAGCTAAATCAAGTTCTTCTTTGATCTGTTGCTTTAGTTCTTGGTTATATAAAGTCTTTAATCTTGCCATTACCATTACACCCTTAGTGTCTTACGCAGTCGCCACAACTTCACCATTTGAACGATAAACGCGTTGTTTGACGCCTTCATCATTCGTCTGATAAGTAATACGGTCTGCTTTTTGGGTTTGCGCATTTAAAATCGCGACGTTTGAGATATGCAAAAAAGCTTCTTGCTTAACAATGCCACCCTCAACGCCAGTTGCCTGATTTGGCTTCTGATGTTTAGTGACGATGTTGATGCCTTCAACTTTAATACGATCGTTTTTTACAGCTTGAACAGTACCTTGTTTGCCTTTATCTTTACCAGCAATAACAATAACTGTGTCGCCTTTTCGTAATTTAGCCATGGGTTACCTCACAATACTTCTGGTGCTAGGGATACAATTTTCATAAACTGATCACCACGTAGTTCACGAGTTACCGGTCCAAAAATACGAGTTGCAATCGGTGCTTTGTTTTGGTTGAGCAATACCGCAGCATTGTCATCAAAACGAATAACCGAACCATCAGGGCGACGAACGCCTTTTTTGGTACGTACAACTACTGCATTCATCACGTCGCCTTTTTTGACACGACCGCGAGGAATAGCTTCTTTAACCGTAATCTTGATAATATCGCCGACAGATGCGTAACGACGATGAGAACCACCCAGTACTTTAATGCACTGAACTCGTCTTGCACCGCTATTGTCTGCAACTTCCAGCATAGATTCAACCTGAATCATAGCGTTACTCCACAGGTATGAGCAATAAAAACCAGTTGCTGCCGCTAGCACAGAATGAGTAGACGGCATTTTGGTATAAATAGCGCCTTACTCATAAGTGAGCGATTACGGCAAGCGCAATCAGCATCCTTAAAAAGGCGGGTATTTTAACAGCTTCTGGTATTCAATGCAATTTACTTAGATTTTTTCTACTTTTTCAACCACATCAACTAAAGTCCAAGACTTAGTTTTTGAGATTGGACGTGTCTCTTTGATACGGACAAGATCGCCTTGTTGGCAAACGTTGTCTTCATCATGGGCTTTGATTTTGGTAGAACGACGAAGCTGTTTGCCATACAAAGGATGACGAACCAGACGCTCAATCAAAACTGTGATGGACTTGTCCATCTTGTCGCTGACAACTCGTCCTGTCAATACGCTAGCGTTGGTGGCTGTTTGATTGTTTTCGCTCATGAGTCGCCTCGTTGTTTCTCGTTGATCAAAGTCTGAATCTGGGCAATCGTGCGACGATTGCCTCTGACTTCATGGGTATTCCCCAACTGACCTGTTGCTTTAGCCATACGAATACGGAAAGCATCAAGTTGCTTTTCATCAAGTAACCCGGTCAGCTCTTCTAATGATTTATCACGTAATTCACTGATCTTCATTACATTATCGTCCGCTTAACAATGGTAGTTTTAAAGGGCAGTTTGGCTGCTGCAAGCGTTAGAGCATCGCGAGCAAGCTCTTCTGAAACCCCTTCGATTTCATATAGCACTTTACCAGGTTTGATCTCACATACCCAATATTCAACTGGACCTTTACCTTTACCCATACGTACTTCTAATGGCTTGTTGGTAATAGGTTTGTCTGGGAATACGCGAATCCAAATCTTACCACCACGTTTGATTCTACGAGTAATGGTACGACGTGCTGCTTCGATTTGACGAGCTGTCATACGACCACGCGTCAAAGATTTTAGACCAATTTGTCCGAATGCAACGGTGCTTCCACGATGAGCGAGCCCTGTGTTACGACCTTTATGCATTTTGCGAAACTTGGTACGTTTTGGCTGTAACATAGTTTAACCTCTGTCTGAGTTTCGACGGTTTCCACCACGGCCACGGCGTTTTGGCGCACGAGGCTCTTCTTTGACCGGATTATAAACACTGTTCATACCGTCAAGGATTTCTCCGCGGAAGATCCAAACTTTCACACCGATGGTGCCGTAAGTTGTTTCTGCACGTACTGACGCATAGTCAATATCAGCGCGTAGTGTATGTAATGGCACGCGGCCTTCACGGTACCATTCAGTACGAGCAATCTCAGCACCGCCAAGACGGCCTGACAACTCAACTTTGATACCTTTAGCACCAGAGCGCATGCTGTTCTGTACGGCGCGCTTCATAGCACGGCGGAACATAACACGACGCTCAAGCTGGCTACCAATACCATCAGCAACGAGACGAGCATCTAGATCAGGTGATGTGATCTCTTCAATGTTGACCTGAGCAGGTACGCCCATAATTTTGGTCAATTCTTTTTGAAGTCTTTCGATATCTTCGCCTTTCTTACCGATAACAATACCAGGACGCGCAGTGGCGATGGTAATTTTAGCAGCGCCAGTAGGACGCTCGATCATGATGTTACTGATCATAGCGCTATCTAGCTTTTTGCGTAGATACTCACGAACTTGAATGTCGTTGATGAGGTATTCTGAGTACTGTTTAGGATCAGCATACCAGTTTGCGTTATGCTTTTTGACAACACCAAGACGAATTCCGATTGGATGTACTTTTTGACCCATAACTTATTCTCCTACCTTTATAGTGATGTGACAGGTACGCTTGCTGATACGATCAGCGCGACCTTTTGCACGTGGTAGGATACGTTTTAGCGTAATGCCTTCATCAACGTAGATAGTAGCGACTTTTAGGTCGTCAATATCTAGGCCATGATTATGCTCGGCATTGGCGATGGCTGAGTTAAGACATTTCTTAACAAACACAGCGCCTTTTTTATTGCTATACGTTAGGATATCCAGAGCACGCTCAATGGGCTTGCCACGAACTTCATCAGCAACGAGTCTAACTTTTTGTGCCGAGATGGCGGCACCGCGTAATTTTGCAGTTACTTCCATGGTAAGCACCTTATCTCTTAGCTTTTCTGTCAATGCCATGACCACGATACGTACGAGTCGGGGCAAATTCACCTAGTTTATGACCAACCATCTGTTCGCTGATAATGACAGGTACGTGAGTACGACCATTATGAACAGATAAAGTTAGGCCAACCATTTGTGGCAAAATCATCGAGCGGCGCGACCAAGTCTTAATAGGTTTGCGTGAGTTGGCATCAATTGCAGCTTCAACTTTGGCAAACAGGTGCGCGTCTATGAATGGACCTTTTTTCAATGAACGAGGCATGAAATTCTTCCTTTATTTCTTCTTGGCGCGACGGCGGATGATCATATTGTCAGTACGCTTATTGCTACGCGTTTTAAGTCCTTTAGACTTCTGACCCCAAGGGCTGGTTGGATGGCGACCTTTGTTACGACCTTCACCACCACCATGCGGGTGATCAACTGGGTTCATCGCGACACCACGAACTGATGGGCGAATACCGCGCCAACGTGATGCACCGGCTTTACCAAGTGATTTTAGGTTATTCTCAGTGTTAGAGACTTCACCGATAACGGCACGGCAGTTGACGTGTACACGGCGAGTTTCACCTGAACGCATACGCAAAATAGCGTAAATACCGTCACGACCCAATAACTGTACGCTTGTACCCGCAGAGCGAGCCATCTGTGCGCCTTTACCGATTTTAAGCTCGATATTATGGATCACAGTACCTAAAGGTATGTTTTTGAGCGGTAAACAGTTGCCTGGACGAATAGGTGAGTTTTCACCTGACATCACAGTATCACCAACCGCTTGTTTTTTGGCAGCGATGATATAACGGCGTTCGCCATCAGCGTACTTAAGAAGTGCAATATGAGCAGTACGGTTAGGATCGTATTCAATACGCTCGACCGTAGCTGGGATATTGTCTTTAGTACGTTTGAAGTCAATAATACGATAATGCTGCTTGTGACCACCGCCGATATGGCGAGTAGTAATACGGCCATTGTTGTTACGACCACCTGACTTACTTTTTGATTCTAGGAGCGGTGCATACGGACGACCTTTATACAGGTGTGGATGCACTACTTTTTCAACAAAACGACGGCCGGGTGATGTTGGCTTTGCTTTTACGATAGGCATGAGTGTAATCCTTATTCGTTGTTCGCTGTTTCACTAGTAGAATCAGTTGCGCTTGCAACCTCTTCACCAGCATCAGCCATTTGTACATCTTGACCAGCTTTTAAGGTAACATAGGCTTTTTTGTAGTCATTACGACGACCGATGCTTTTACCAAAACGCTTCGTCTTACCTTTAACGTTCAAAGTGTTTACTTTGGTGACTTCAACACCTTCAAACATGAGCTCAACTGCTTTTTTGACTTCTAGCTTAGTAGCATTAGAATCAATTTTGAATACTTGTACACCAAGTGAGTCGCCAAGCATTTGAGATTTTTCTGAGAAGACAGGTCCTCTTAGGATCTGATAAAGTCTTGCGTTATTCATGCTAGTGCTTCCTCAAATTGTTTCGCAGCTTCAACTGACATGATCACTTTATCAAAGGCGATCAAGCTCACTGGATCCACTTCACTTGTACCTAGTACATTGACATGTGGAATATTACGGGCGGCTAGGTATAAATTTTCGTCAATGTTTGTCGTGACGATTAGGGCACGAGGTGCGCCTAAATCATTTAACTTAGCGATCAGCTCTTTGGTCTTAGGTGCAGAAACACTAATCTCTTCAACTAAAATTAGACGCTCTTGACGTACTAATTCAGCAAGAATGCACTGCATAGCACCGCGATACATTTTGCGGTTAACTTTTTGTGACCAGTCTTGTGGTTTTGCGGCAAATGCGCGACCACCAGAACGCCAGATTGGGCTACGAATAGAGCCTGCACGAGCGCGACCAGTACCTTTTTGGCGCCATGGCTTGATGCCACCGCCAGAAACTTCGGCACGGGTTTTTTGTGCACGTGTACCTTGGCGTCCGCCCGCTAAATAAGCGGTGACGACTTGATGCACTAATGCTTCATTGAATTCACGACCAAACGCTGTGTCAGAAAGTTCAACTGCCGCACCTGTAACTGTTTTTAAATCCACGTTAATCCCCTTGCTTAGGCTTTGATTGACGGACGCACGATGACATCGCCACCGGTAGCACCAGGGATTGCACCCTTAATGACCAGCAATCCTTTTTCGGCATCAACCGAGACCACTTCTAAGCCTTGAACCGTAACACGTTTGTTACCCATCTGGCCTGCCATTTTCTTACCTTTAAATACTTTACCTGGTGACTGGTTTTGACCAGTTGAACCATGGGCACGGTGAGAAACTGAGTTACCATGAGTAGCATCTTGCATGCTAAAGTTGTGACGCTTAACTGGACCCTGAAAGCCTTTACCTTTGCTTTGTCCTGTGACATCGACCATCTGACCTACTTCGAACAAGTCAGCTAAGATCTCACCACCGATTTCGCGACCCTCAAGGTCACCCTCGGTAGCACGAAATTCCCAAACACCACGGCCCGCTTTTACGCCAGCTTTGGCAAAATGTCCTTTTTGAGCTGCAGTTACGCGGCTGTCACGACGAGTGCCTGTGGTGATTTGGATGGCTTGATAGCCATCTGTATCTTCATTTTTTACTTGAGTAATGCGGTTTGCATCGACCTCAATCACGGTTACAGGGGTAGACGCACCTGCTTCAGTGAAGACACGGGTCATGCCGCATTTTTTACCGACTAAACCGATCGCCATTTTAAACCTCTTTATATCTTATTAATGGGTTGGGTGTGTGTTAGCCCAAAGCAATTTGAACGTCAACACCCGCCGCTAGATCTAACTTCATCAGCGCATCCACAGTTTTGTCAGTTGGCTGAACGATATCAACCATACGCTTGTGAGTACGAATCTCGTACTGATCACGCGCGTCTTTGTTGACGTGTGGTGAGGTTAGAACGTCGAAGCGCTCAATGCGAGTCGGCAACGGTACAGGACCACAAACTTGCGCACCGGTGCGCTTTGCAGTATCGACAATCTCTTGCGCCGACTGATCAATCAGGCGATGGTCAAAAGATTTGAGTCTGATACGGATTCTCTGGTTAGCCATGCCAGCAAGCTCCTAATATATGTTTTCGTCATTCTTGCAAAACAAGGTGATGACCAAAAGCCGTTTAATTAAATATTCACTCAAGATAGTTATCTGTTCTTTATCAAAACAAGCAACGACCAAAAGTAAAATAGTTTAAAGCCCAACCGAATCTCCTATTAATATGGAAATCAGTAAAGGCATATGAAATAGTGCTAGAAACGATGCTCTAGCTGTCATAGCGCCAGCAACTTGCTAAGCGGCGCTCTTGTAATTCAGTGGTGTGTATTATACATAGTATATAAGTCATTGCAAGGACAATATAGGCAATGGCCCCTGCTTTTACTTAAAATATAAGATAAAACGCGTCTATTTACCAGTGGTGAGTCGTCATAAAGATAACTTTTGACGCTTATATCTTTGAGACTTATAACGCAAGCAACAACTGCTTTGTTAGTCAAGTACAATGTCATATTGCTCTTGATTATACAAGTTCTCGACCTCAAAAGTAATGACTCGCCCAAGGAGATACTCAAGCTCGGCAACTGTGTCAGCCTCTGAGGTTAATAGCAGATCTATGACTGCTGCATGAGCGACTACGGTGAACTTCTTTGGGGAATTATAAGTGCGAGCGCAGCGCATAATCTCGCGGAAAATCTCAAAGCATACCGTCTCTGCGGTTTTGATAAAGCCGCGTCCTTGACAGGTCGAACAAGGCTCGCACAATTGCTGCCCTAGCGACTCACGGGTACGCTTACGGGTCATCTCAACTAAGCCAAGCTCACTGACTTGGGTGATATTGGTCTTGGCATAATCTTGTGCAAGCTTGGACTGTAAGCTCTCAAGTACGTCGTCTTTATGCTCTTGCTCGAGCATATCGATAAAATCAAGAATGATAATCCCGCCCAAGTTACGCAGACGCAGCTGGCGGGCGATAGCATGAGTGGCCTCTAAATTGGTTTTGTAAACCGTATCCTCTAAGGAGCGACCACCAACAAATGAGCCGGTGTTGACATCAATGGTCGTCATAGCTTCGGTCTGATCAATAATCAGATAACCGCCTGACTTTAGATCAACGCGGCGTTTTAGGGCATCACGCAGGTCATCCTCGACGCGGTGCACATCAAACAGCGCCTGCTCTGCGGTATAGTGAACAATACGATCATAAATAAAAGGCACAAAAGATTTGGCAAAGTGGCGTACTTGCTCATATATCTGACTATTATCAATGATGACTTTTTCGGTATCGGTATGCACTAAATCGCGGATAGCGCGTATCGGTAATGATAGCTCTTGATAAATCAGCTCTGAGCTTTGATGAGCGGTGGACTCTTTGTGACGCGCGCAAATAGTACGCCACAATTGTACTAGGTAGTAGATATCTTCCTCTAGCTTATCCACAGGTACGCGCTCGGCAGCAGTACGCGCAATGAGTCCACCTCTTAGATTGACCGTTTGCATAAGACTTGTCAGCTCAGTCTTTAAACGCGTGCGTTCCTCCTCCCCATCGATACGCTGTGATATACCGATATGATCGCTTGATGGCAGGTACACTAGGTAACGCGAAGGCAAAGAGATATTAGTCGTTAATCGAGCACCTTTACTGCCGAGCTGATCTTTGGTGACTTGTACAAGAATACGCTGAGATTCATGTAATCGGTGCTGAATAAGCACTTTGGCGGAGACAGGCGTAATATCTGTGCTGCGCGCGCTCACCACTGGTGGCGACATGGCGAGACTCTCTGCTGCTATAGCTGTTTTACTTTTGGTAGTATCTATTAGCGCTTCACTATCGTCAGTGGTCGTTGTATTGTCAGCGGTGTCTTTGATGGTTTCGCTTGCAGGTTTTTTTGTGCTCGTTGACGGCAAACGTTGCATATCGTTGACGTGCAAAAAGGCGGTGCGCGACTGACCAATATCAATAAAAGCCGCTTGCATTCCTGGTAGTACGCGTACAACGGTACCTAGATATATATTACCAACGAGACCTAGCTTATGATGACGCTCAATATAGATCTCACCCAGTATTCCACTATCTAAAACTGCTACGCGCGATTCCATAGGACTGATATTGATTAGCAGCTCTTCTGACATAACCTCTGTTCTCTTTATTTAATAACGAAATATGCTCTAGTGTAGCAAATGGGGCTGAGCCTTGCCCATAACCCTGCGTATCATTATGTGCACTTCAATCCATAGCTATCAATTCAACTTTTTTATATCATCAATTAATGCAAGCGTTTGTGCAAGCGGTAAGCCGACGACATTGGTATAGCTGCCATTGATACGAGTGACCCAAGCAGCTGCTAATCCTTGAATACCATAAGCCCCAGCTTTGTCAGCAGGCTCGCCGGTGTTCCAGTATGCGCTCATCATATCTTGAGTTAATGGAACAAATGTCACTTGAGTACGCTCCATAATTTGGTGCAGGCTTACTAGCTTTATATCCAATTGAGTAGTGCCTATCTCGCTGCCCTGACCCTTATTTTTGGTTAATAAAACGTGGGTTGCCTGTACGCAAGTCCAAACTTCATGAGTATTGTCAGACATCTGCTGCCACATACTACAAGCGTGCGCATAATCGCTTGGTTTGACCAGTACCGTCTGACCATCAGGCAATACGCCAATGGTATCGGCAGTTAGAATAATAAACGCTTTATTATCGCCTGCATTGTTCCTCTCAACACTAAGCTGCGCTATCGCCGCTTGCGCTTTGATGACGACCATACGCTCGATGTACGCGGTTGGCGACTCATTGTCTTTGGGCGTTTCATCAACATCTACCGCCATAACGCTAAACTCTAGTGAGACACTCGCTAATAGTTCACGGCGACGCGGCGATCCTGAAGCCAAAATGATATCCATCACTGCTCTCTTTATTTTTGAAGTTTAAAAGCTTGAGACGTCTTAACGTACAAATTTGCGTAATATCAGTAATACTAATGGCCAGCTGACGATACTCATCAGTAAAGAGAACGCAGATTGAGCGACAAACACGCCTTGGGTAAACATCTGAAGTAGCCATAAGTTGAGCTGAAATATTATAAGCGCCGCTGATGCTAACAACCAAGCGCTGCTCGTTCTAAGCTCTTTGATATAGATGCTACTTATCTTAGTAAAAAAGGCGACAACAACCGCTGCAAATGCTTGCTGACCTAAGCGCGTATCCATAAGCAAATCGGCTATAATACCAATAAGAAAAGCGGTAAAAACCCCTACGTAACGCGGCTGAAAGAGCAACCAAAATATGAGCACCATGATCATGACCATAGGACGCAAGGTTGCCATGCTTGAATTTAGGGGATAGACCACAAGTGAGGAGGCGACAACGAAGCTTGAAACGATTGCTAGTAGCAAAAGAGAGGTGGGTTGTTCAGAATCTGGATACGCCATGAGCTTACCTACATCAGTTGTATAGCAATCATTGGTTAGTGATGGCCAAAACCGCTATAAATCAGAGCAGAAGTTTATATGCTTGTTCGATACCGATTTAATTGGTGGTTGGCTGCAAAGTCTCATTAGTCGCCGCCATATTGTCTGTAGACCCTATTTCAATATTTGGCTCAGTATTTAGCGTAGCGTCCGTCTGCGGTAGTGAAAAGCGCTGAGTATCTGTCATTTTATCTTGCAAAATGAGTACATAAGCATTGTCAACGAAGTTGGCAGCGGGCGTCACCTCGATACTTCTAAAGTTATCCGCTTGCGTGTCTTTTATTAAAGCAATGCGCCCGACGCGATACCCTGCTGGAATACGTCCGCCTAAACCAGATGAGATCAGCTCATCGCCCACGCGGACATCTGAGGTTTTGAACACATAATTGAGATGTAGTGCAGTCGGTATACCCTTGCCTGTGACAATAGCGCGCTGGCCAGTACGCTTGATGGTGACCGCAACAGACTGCTGCTCATCGGTAATCAGTAACAAGCGGCTGGTATTGGGGTAGACGTTGATGATTTGACCCAAAATACCGTCTTCGTCAATGACCGTTTGCCCCACTTGTACGCCATCTTGCTTGCCTTTATTAAGCACAACAATCTGCTTAAGCAAGTTGGTATCAGTACCAATGACCTGAGCCAGATTGAGGTCAAACTGCTCAGGCTTGGTCGTTGACAAGATACCTTGCAAGCGCGCGTTTTGCGCTAAGATATAATCTTGCTGCTGTAATTTGGCTTGTGCATGCAGTAGTTGTGATTTGAGCTGTACGTTTTCGCGGCGCAACACTTCTTTTGACTCAGTGCGACCTGACACCCAGTGCACCGCATAGCTTGGTAGTATAGATAACTCGTAAATAGGTTGCATCGCTGCATGACTGATATTACGCACAGGATTGAACCATTCTGGATTTTTGCTATCAAACCACATCAATATCAAAGCGACGATCAGTGCAATTGCAGTGATACGCAGTGACAAAGGCTGGCGAGCAAAAATACTTGGGGTCATAAGGATCTAATATCAGGTATTTAGAGCAGGGTTGATGGCATTAAAGGCAGCACAGCAGGCTACCTTTAATAAATGCTTAGTTAGATTTAAAAAAAGCTAAAAACGTTTATACAAAAATCATATTTAGGCTTTTGTTATTGATAAATTCAAGAGCAATACCACCACCGCGGCTCACACACGTTAAAGGATCTTCGGCTACGGTCACTGGTAGACCCGTCTCTCTAGAGATAAGCTTGTCCAAATCACGTAACAGAGCGCCGCCGCCCGTCAGTACGATACCGCGCTCAGCGATGTCTGATGACAGCTCTGGCGGCGTTTGCTCAAGCGCTGCTTTTACAGCGCTGACGATACCGCTTAATGGATCGCTTAGGGCTTTTTGCACTTCTTCTGAATTGACAGTAAAGGTCTTGGGCACGCCTTCTGCCATGCTACGTCCACGCACTTCTACTTCTAATTGACTGTCTTCGTTGAGTGCTGAACCCACCTCTGTTTTGATACGCTCAGCAGTCGTCTCACCAATAACGCAGCCATGGGTACGGCGCACATGGGTAATAATAGCCTCATCAAACATATCACCACCGATGCGAATCGATTCGGCATACACGCAGCCTGATAGCGCGATAACTGCAATCTCTGTCGTGCCGCCGCCGATATCAACGACCATAGAGCCGCTTGCTTCGTGAACGGGCATGCCAGCACCAATTGCTGCCGCCATCGGCTCCTCAAGCAGTAGTACTTTGCTTGCGCCTGCTGATGAGACTGCTTCGCGAATAGCTTTACGTTCAACCAAAGTAGATTTGCAAGGCACACAAACGACAACGTTAGGCTGCGCCATAAAACGCTTGGCCTTTACCTTGGCAATAAAGTGCTTAAGCATCTTTTGCGTGACTTCAAAATCAGCAATCACGCCATCTTTTAGCGGGCGAATAGCGGTGATATTGGCAGGCGTACGACCTAGCATTTGCTTGGCGTCAAGACCTACAGCTGCTACAGTAGGATTTTGCGTACGATTGCTACGCAAGGCGACGACGGTTGGCTCATCGAGCACAACGCCTTTGCCAGGAATAAAAATTAAAGTGTTCGCAGTACCGAGATCGATTGCGATATTATTTGATAAAAATCCAAACAGGTTCATGACTAATATATCCAGCGTCTTACGGTGAGGCGAATGAGAGGCTAAGTCGTTCTTATTGGTATTGGTCAAAGGGTTTAATGCCTTTTAACCCTTTAATTTTCTTGATGAGTCTCAAGAGTTATCGACCCAATAAGTCGAACCTAAACAACAAAGATTAAATTGGGCTAAATTATACCGATTTGGCTTAAAAAAAACAGCGCTATTTGCATCTACCTAGTAATAACGTCTTGCTAAATACTAGTATCTGAACAAGATACGAGTAAATAGTAGATAAAGCACTATCATTAATCACCCAACTTTGACTGCTCATTATCATACCTTGAATGCTGGCGCATATAAACCCTTGATATTAAATCAATCTTTTAGCCTCTAAACTCCTATTAACGTAATACTCAGCTTAGGCGGCCTGACTCCTTGTAAAGCTAGGCCTGTAAACCTAGGACTGTAAAGTTGGGATAGATGCTTTATAATAAACGCATATTACACCTATACCTTTATGCCTAAGTTTATGACGCGTTTAAAGGTAGTCATTTTTGCCAGCTTTTATATCCTGTTCTTAAATCGGAGATTTTATGTCACAACAAACGCCCGAAGCTGACCTTAATAACAGCAATGTTAGCCGTCAAGAGATTATAGAAGTGGCTCGCCTAGCGCGCTTGGGTATCGATGAGGATACTGCAAGCAGTTATGCCAGTGAAATCAGTAAGGTTTTGACCCTGATGCAGACGCTTGAGAGCGTTGATACTGCTGATATCAAACCGTTATCGAACATTCATGAAGTCTATCAAGACTTTCGAGCTGACATAGCCAAGCATGATATCGATCGCGCGCGTAACCAATCTGTCGCGCCAGCTGTCGAAAACGGTCTATATCTTGTGCCGCAAGTTATTGAATAAGCGGTTACTTTTTGATTTTTATCATCAACATCTACCTTCTCTAACGGACGACGACTTATGTCTGAACTTCATCTTTTAAGCACCCAGCAACTGATCACAGGTCTACAAGACAAGCAATTTAGTAGCGCAGAATTAACTGAGCACTATATCAAACGTGTACAAGCGCTAGATAACAAGGTCAATAGCTTTATCACTACGACCTCCCAGACCGCACTTGCCCAAGCAAAAGCCGCTGACGAGCTACGCGCGCAAGGGGATAAGCGAGTGCTGCTAGGCATGCCAATGGCACACAAAGATATCTTTTGTACCCAAGGCGTACTCACCACTTGCGGCTCAAAAATGCTGCATAATTTTGTCTCGCCTTATGATGCCACAATCGTCTCCAACATTGATCAGGCCGGCATGATTAGCCTGGGTAAGCTCAATATGGATGAGTTTGCAATGGGCTCAGACAATAGCAGCTCATACTGCGGCAGCGTACAAAACCCTTGGAATTTAGAGCGCGTACCAGGCGGCTCCTCTGGTGGTAGCGCCGCTGCCGTCGCTGCAGGCTTCGTCCCTGTCGCCACCGGTAGCGATACAGGTGGCTCTATTCGCCAGCCTGCCTCGTTTTGCGGACTCACCGGTATCAAACCGACTTATGGCCGCGTCTCACGCTTTGGGATGATTGCCTACGCGTCAAGTTTAGATCAAGCAGGTAGCATGGGACGTAGCGCTATGGACTGCGCATACTTGCTTCAACCTATGGTCAGCTATGACGAGCGTGATGCCACCTCAGTCAAACACGATATCCCAGACTATGTACAAGACCTCAATGAGGCTCAGGCCAAAGCAGGTGACAAACCGTTTGCCGATTTGCGTATTGGCGTGGCAAAAGAGTACTTTGGTAAAGGGCTTGATAAAGAAGTCGAGCAAACCGTCAAAGCCGCTTTGCAAAAGTACGAAGAGCTAGGTGCAACGATCGTAGAGGTCAATATCACCGATCCTGATATCACTCTTGCCACTTATTATATGCTTGCCCCTGCCGAGGCCTCCTCTAACCTATCGCGTTTCGATGGCGTGCGCTTTGGTTATCGCTGTGAGAATCCCAAAGATTTGACTGATCTCTATACGCGCTCTCGCTCTGAGGGTTTTGGTCCTGAGGTGCAGCGCCGTATCTTGACGGGGACTTATGCGCTATCGGCAGGCTATTTCGATGCTTATTATACTAAGGCGCAAAAGATTCGCCGTCTTATTATCAAAGACTTTGATGAGGCCTTTGCCAATTGTGATGTGATTGCCAGTCCTACTGCTCCGACTGCTGCTTATAAGCTCAGTGATAACCTCGACCCTGCGACGATGTATTTGGGCGATGTCTATACTATCGGGGTCAATCTGGCAGGCCTGCCCGCACTGAGCCAGCCTGTTGGTCTTACCTCTGAAGGTCTGCCTGTAGGTTTACAGTTAATTGGGCAATATTGGCAAGAGAGTAAGCTGCTTGCCACCGCGCATCTGTTCCAGCAGCATACCGATCATCATTTGCAACACTCACTCATTGCCAAAGAGGGCGTATAATACGTTTATCTAGAGCTAACTCACTGATCGTATTAGCATATACGGTTTTGCATAAGCATAAATTAACGCTAATAAGGATATAAGATGACAGTTATCGAGATGTTAAAACAAGAGATCGGCTTAGATGAAAATCAGGCGCAAGCTCTAAAAGCCGAGCTAAAAGCGTTAGAGGCGTTTTTTGATAAAAACTTTGAAGATAGTAAATCTTTTTTTGAAGCGTTTTATGCTAAGTTTGAGGACGTCATTGCTCCGTATGGTTTTGAAAAAGGGGATGCTGAACAAGCTGAGCCTTTAGTCAGTAGCCTATACAGACAAGGCAAGTTTAAGATTTTGGTGACTTATATTATCCCCGCCTATTATCAAAGTGGCGGAGATAGTGATATCTTCAAAGACACTTACGAGCAGATGTTGAATCATCACTGATGCTCTAAAGTATGTGCTGCGCGCTAACCTATGTTAATGGCATTACTAGAGCTTGAGCATAAACAGCTTGATTGGTTTTAGAGAATATCGAACCTTACGATAACAAGGTCGTTTAGCCTTGATTGAAGCGGATATACTGCTTGGATAAGCGCATTATGAGGGCTTGGTTTTGCTATGGCTACGCGGAGCAAGAGACATGGCAAGCGCTAGCCCTCGCTTTGCTTAGATGAGCAGATAGTAGCGAAAAGCGAGATTAGCTGCAAATATTGATAACAACTAACCCGTAACACTTTATAGCTTAATAATTATTTATTTTAATTTTTGATAGGATTTTACAATGGAAATGACAGAGTTTGCGCCTCGTAAAGAGCTGCTCGTCGATGGCTATGAAGTGGTCATCGGCATTGAGATTCATTGCCAGCTTAATACCGAAAGTAAGATATTCTCTAACGCGCCAACCGACTTTGGTCATGAGCCAAACTCGCAAGCGAGCATTGTCGATTTGGGTCTACCAGGTGTCTTACCTGTGTTAAACAGAGGCGTATTGGATCGTGCGTTGAAATTTGGTATCGGCGTCAACGCAGAATTGGGTCTGTTCAATACCTTTGATCGTAAAAACTACTTTTATCCCGATTTGCCTAAAGGCTATCAAATCACTCAAATGGCGCACCCTATCGTCGGCAAGGGCTATATCGATGTAGTCGTCAATGAAGGCGACAAAAATGAATACCCCAAACGCATGGGTATCACGCGCGCGCATTTAGAAGAAGATGCGGGCAAGTCAGTGCATGATGCGGTTGAAGGTATGACGGGCGTCGATCTCAACCGTGCGGGTACGCCACTGATTGAAATCGTCTCTGAACCTGACATGCGCTCAGCTCATGAGGCACTCGCCTACATCAAGGCCATTCATCAACTGGTCACGTGGCTGGGTATCTCGGATGCGGTGATGGCAGAAGGCTCGTTTCGCTGCGATTGCAACGTGTCGGTACGCCAGCCTAGCGGCGAGCTTGGCACACGTACTGAGCTGAAAAACCTTAATTCATTTCGATTCATTGAGCGCGCTATCAATCGTGAGATTGAGCGTCAAATCGATATTATCGAGGATGGCGGTACAGTGGTGCAGGCGACGATGCTCTATGATCCTGATCTTGATGAGACGCGTATCATGCGTACCAAAGAGAATGCTGATGACTATCGCTACTTCCCCGATCCTGATCTGACTCCTGTACGTCTCGATCAGCATACTATCGATAAGATAAAAGAAGAAATGCCTGAGCTACCTGTAGCACGTCGAACGCGGTTTGAGAATGAGCTTGAATTATCAGAATACGACGCGCGTATCTTGACGGGTAGCCGCGAGCTTGCCGATTACTTCGAAGACGTCGTTACCGAAGTTGGTACACTCAATACTAAAATGGCGGCAAACTGGGTCATGGGTGATCTGCTCGGTGCACTCAATAAAGATGATCAAGACATCACAGGCTCCCCTATCAGCGCCAAGCAACTGGCGGTACTGCTGGCTCGTATCAATGATGACACGCTATCAGGTAAAATGGCAAAACAAGTCTTTAGCGCGCTATACGCCCACGAAGGCGGCAGTAGCGACGATGCGGCTGATAAGATCATCGAAGAAAAAGGTCTTAAGCAAGAGACGGATACAGGTGCTATCAAGGCTATGGTCGAAGAGGTCATCGCTAACAATGAAGCGATGGTCGATGAGTATCGCGGCGGTAAACAAAAAGCCTTTAATGGTCTGGTTGGGCAAGTGATGAAAGCCAGTCGCGGTAGCGCTAATCCGCAACAGGTCAATCAGATCCTAAAAGAGCTGCTCGGCTAAAATGCCTGCTATGCGTCAAATGTGATGGCTGTATTTGGACAAAATAAATAGCCCTTGCAATAAAAGTAAATTTGCGTAAAATAGCAGTCATTCGGGGCGTAGCGCAGTCTGGTAGCGCACTACACTGGGGGTGTAGTGGTCGCAGGTTCAAATCCTGCCGTTCCGACCAAACACAATATTAGGGCATACCGTCATAGACCGTATGCCCTTTATTTTGGGCATTTTTCAGGTATTGAGCGTTATATAGGTGTATGGCGTTCTATATAGAATGTTGGTATTATTTTTGGTACTGAGCGATATTAATGTGACAACTGATGTGTTAATTATTAAAGTGAAAGCTGATAGTAACAAGTCAAGAATGACAAAAAGGACCACTCTAGTGACTAATATTAAAACCAGCCGTTTTGATGTGGCAGAATATCTAACAGATGAGACCCTTATCAGTGCTTATTTAAACGAAGCACTGACTGATGGCGCACCTAGTGAGTTTATTCAAGCCTTGAATGATGTGGCACGCGCAAAAGGCATGAATGAGTTAGCAGAAAAGACAGGCATAAGACGTGAAAGTCTGTATAAAACCTTACAGTCTGAAAAGCCACGTTTTGACACTATGCTAAAGATCATTGATGGTATGGGCTTACAATTAACCTTAAACCCTAAAGTCGAGCCTTGTGTAGAGGCTTAATTGTTTCGATATTTTTGACTATTACTACGAGAGGCGGACATTTATAGCTTGCCTTTTTTTGTGCCGTAACCCTTTAGACTTATTCAAATGCTCGATTGGTTTAGAAGGTACGACGTAACGACCATACTAAGCTAGAACTAATTAATACAAAGCCAGCCCTTATATTTGAGGGTTGGCTTTACTTATATAGACTACTTATCAATATCAAACAGAAGCTTTAGTAATAGCGCTCAATTCCTGATTGATAATAAAGGTCTTAGCCCGAATACCCGTAATACCAAACGACTCTAAGCGCTCGGTATGTTTAGCTTGATATCTATTAGCGTCCTCTAAATTATCAAACACATATATTCCGCCCGCCTCCTGCGTGTCTGCGTTTTCTGTCCACAGCTTATAGACCAGACCACTCTCGGTCGCGATATCGCTAGCCAAGTCCTTCATTTGCGTATAAAACTCGTCACCAAAAGGACCACTGTACGGAAAATCCATTTGTAAAAGGTATTGCATAATTCGCTCCATTATTTATTAATGATCAAGCTTATTACTCTATCATAAAGCATGCTAAACCATATAAAAGGACGATAGCGTTATAGCACTCTATTTAAATACTTGCGCGTAGTTCGCGAGTGAAAAGTCTGTATCAGCTTTGATGTCCGTATCGGCCGTTTGAGGGTGTAGATTGGATGAGCTATCCGGTAAATCCACCCAGTAGCTTTGCGGATGGTTAGCTTGCAGATACTCATATAGATACTGTCTGGTACTATCGACAATCTCATTATCTTTTGGATAGCTTGAGTCAGGCTGCCACTGATTATATATCAGCGCATGTAGGGTCAATGAGCGGCTTTTTATGGCCTCAATGCTCAGTAACGTATGGTTAATACTGCCAAGTCTACCAGAGCTAACTAAGACAACAGGATAACCCTGCTCGGCGATATAATCTAGAGTTAGTAACGTATCGGTAATAGGCACCATAAGCCCGCCAGCACCCTCTAACAATACGATATCGTAATCCTTTAGCAGTGCATTGGTCGACGCTGTGATAAGCTTAGGTTCAATCACCGTATGCTCAAGCGCGGATGATAAGTGCGGCGAGGCAGGCTTGCTAAAGACGTAAGGACAACTCGTCCCCTCCTTATCTACTGTCTGTAGAGGGATACCCATCATATTTCTATGGGCGACGATATCCTCTGCAATATCAGAGCATCCTGTTTGCACAAGCTTTTGCGTGATGACCTTGTGCCCTTGCTGATGCAGAGTTTTGGCCAACTGCCCTGTCGCTACTGTTTTGCCAATATCGGTATCTATACCACCGATGAATAGTACCGTCATAGTTATTAATCCTTATTTTAAAGCGTATAAAATTTTAGCGTTTTATTGATGGCAATATACCGTTAGAATGACTAGCTGCATCATTGTAGTAGCCAAAATCTAGTGACTACTGATGCTAATACTAGAATCAAATACTAAAAGCATCAAATAACCTTTAAATTAATGTAGGATTGCTGTTATGACAGGACCCACGCGCGCCCGCGTCAACGATCATTTAGATATGCTCCGTGCTAACAATCAGTATCGACAACTTCCTAACATTAAGCATCAAGATCAGTGCATCATCGCTGATAATCAATCCCTGCTAAATATCTCCAGCAATGACTACTTAGGCTTAGGCAATGACACTGGCTTGCAGAGCGAGTTTTTAGACAAGCTACAAGCGCTACCTGTATCACAGCTACCCAAAATGGGCTCGACCTCCTCACGTTTGCTGACGGGTAATCACGAGCAGTTGCCACTACTAGAAGCAGATTTATTAAACTGTTATCACCTTGCCTTATCAGATGATGAACGTCAAACCTCCACCAAGTCTATCTTGGTGCTTAACAGTGGCTATCACGCCAATATCGGCATTTTGCCTGCGCTTGCCAAACTGCCCCTTGAGACTTGTATACTATCAGACGACTTGATACACGCCAGCATAATTGATGGCATCCGTCTTATCCGTAGCAAGCAGTGTACTTATAAGCGCTATCGTCACAATGATTTAGCGCATCTGAAAGCTATTATTGACAGCTTAGATAAGTCTGTTGAACGCATTATCATCGTCACCGAAAGTGTCTTTAGTATGGATGGCGATCGCGCGGACTTAAAGGCCTTGGTCAAACTCAAAGCGGGCGATCCTCGAATTGAACTCTATGTCGATGAAGCTCATGCCGTCGGCGTCTTAGGCTATAACGGACTGGGATTGAGCGAGGAGACGCAAACCTTAGAAGACATAGATTATCTCGTCGGCACCTTTGGCAAAGCCTTTGCCTCAACAGGCGCTTATATTATATGTGATGAAAAGGTGAGAGAGTGGTTAATCAACCAAATGCGCTCCTTTATCTTTAGCACCGCACTGCCCCCTATTATGCATAGTTGGACCCGCTTTATCGTAGAGAAGATGCCTTCGCTTCACTATTTGCGTACCCATCTTGCCAAGCTATCTTTGCAAGTGGCAGATGCTATTAAAGCTACAGAGGGTAGCTCAATTAGCAGCTATCAATCACCTATTATCCCTTATGTACTTGGGAGCAATGACAAAGCGATAAGTAAGGCCGAGCAGCTGCGGGAGGCGGGGTTTTATGTACTGCCAATCCGCCCACCTACCGTCCCTGTAGGCACAGCGCGCATTCGATTAGTGATGAATGCTAGGCTTACCACAGAGGACTGTGACCGTTTAATATCGCTCTTATAGAATACTGAAGTTGTTTTTTGCTGTGAACAGAATATCCTAGTCACTACTTATAGATAAGTACTGGTTAATCACGGCTTTTAATCGATCACATAGTGTAGCGACTTCTGCTTGGGTCATGATGATCGGCGGCATAATGTAAATGAGTTTGCCAAAGGGTCTGACCCAGATCTGATTCTTAATGAGCAATTTTTGAAAAGTAGGCATATCCACGCTGTTATTGAACTCAATCACGCCTATAGCGCCTAGGGTACGTACATCGGCTACTTGAGGATAGTCTTTGATTGCAGCGAGCTGCGCTTGTAGATATTTCTCTATTTCTCTAGCTTGAGCAGGATAATTCTGAGTGATGACCAAGTCGAGGGACGCAATAGCTACTGAGCATGCTAGCGGATTGCCCATAAAGGTCGGACCATGCATTAAAGCTGCATAAGGGCTAGCCGCAATAGTATCAGCAACATCACGCTGGCATAGGGTCGCCGCAAACGTCATATAACCGCCAGTTAGGGCTTTGCCTATGGTCATAATATCTGGGGTTATATCAGCATGTTCACAGGCAAACATTTTGCCCGTACGTCCAAACCCTGTGGCGATTTCATCAGCTATCATCAGCACATCATAGCGCCTGCACAACTGACGTATCAGCTGTAAATACTGCGGACTATAAAAACGCATGCCGCCCGCGCCTTGCACGATAGGCTCAATAATAAAAGCGGCCATATGAGTATGATTCGTCTCAAAGAACTCAGTCAGCTGCGCGCGCGCACTCTCTGGCATCTCATTGTTAAAGCCATCAATAGGCTTGTCTGTGAATAGCTGTACGGGTAGTTGATTGCCATAGATGCTGTGCATGCCGCCAACAGGATCGCAGATGCTCATGGCATGCCAAGTATCACCATAGTATCCAGAACGGGTAGTAGCGATTTTATTTTTCTCGGGTTTGTCTTTAGCGAGCTGATATTGCATTGCCATTTTTAATGACACTTCAACGGCGATGCTACCGCTGTCTGCATAAAAAATCGCGTCAAGACCATTAGGGACGATAGAGAGCAGTTTTTTACCTAAATCGATAGCGGGCTGATGGGTAAGACCACCGAACATGACATGAGACATCTTTTGCAATTGCTCGCTGATGGCCTGATTGAGTGCAGGATGATTATAGCCATGAGTACAGGCCCACCACGATGACATACCATCTATGAGGGGTTCGCCCGACTTTGTATACAGATAGACCCCATCACAGCGCTCGATGACCAGGTTGGGATAAGCAGGTGGCAGCGAGGTATAGGGATGCCAAAGATGATGCTGATCAAACGCATCCGTATCCTCAGAGTCTGTAGCCAATCTAGATGTTTTATCTCTAGCTATTAAGTTATCGCTCATAAATCTGTCAATCGCTAATTAAAGGGTTATCACAATATAGCGGTAACTCGTTATAAAAGCTAGACGCAGCCCCTTGCAAAAAAGGGCTAACTGTCTATAGACTTTTATAGGCGCAAGCGTTACGGTGAATGCTCCATAATCTTATATGATTGATACTATGTCCAAGCCTACCCTGCCCCTTTGTCCTGCTCAAACTAAGGCTCCTTGGGCATCATTTACCCGCCCTTATGTGCGCGACTTGGCGTATGTACTCGCCTGCCCTAATGTGCTGACTCAATGGCTTGATTTTGCACCGCATCAAAGCACTCATGAAGTCGAAGTCCATCCCAGTGAGTTTTGGCTGGCGCAATTTGACGCTTATCGTCAGCGTTTGGATGAGCTTGATACTACTCACGCCTATCAAAACTTGACTCGTTATCTACTTAGTCGGCCAAGTCCCAATCGTTTGGGCTTTCACTTTGAGGGTTTGTTATCATTTTGGTTAGAAGACGGCTTTGCGCGTGGATTACATCCGTATGAGACACTCGCCAATAACGTGCAGCTATATAATGGCAAGCAAACCGTCGGTGAGCTGGATTTGATTTTGTACAACCACAGCGAGCAGTTGATTGAGCATTGGGAGCTGGCGATTAAGTTTTTTATGGGTGCGTCGCCTTTTACCCCTGAGCACTGGGTCGGTATCAACTCCAATGACAATCTACAGCGTAAGATGACTTATATGCAGACTAAGCAGTTTAGAGTGGTTTGGGTCGATACCGAGGCGCATGGTCGCGTCAAAATCGATAAGCGTTATGGGGTGATTAAGGGGCGCTTTTTTTTGCCGATAAACACCATTGACTTCGATAAACCTGATTGGCTAACACCAACCTTCCCTTTGCACGAGTGGTGCGATAAAAATGACGATGCAACACTTGCCACACTTGATACCTCTACACTTAGAGCCGCTCACTATATTGAATGGTTCACTAAACGCGACTTTTATGATGCTCGTCAACCTCTAGCCACTTGCCTAGAGAACAAAAAACCTAAAGCTGGGTTATATTTTGCCCAAGATTGTCCATTAGTGATTTATCCGCCTGTCATTATTAGCTAAACTAAATTAAGAGCCGTTACCAAGCGTAGCGACCATATAAGCTGATTTCACTACGCTTAGCTTTTTCAGAATCTAAGTCATCAGTCAGCACTTTTATACCGCCGTACTGACTGTCTAACGCCAGTCCCATAGCTTGCGTCTGCGGCTCAATTAATGCGGTAAGTATAAAGGGGGAGCGATTATTATTGAGCAGATAACTCGCTGAGAGTTGATATAAGTCTTGCACCTCATTGGCTTGTCCATGTGCGCCAAGCTGCCAATTATTATCTAGTTGATGCATAAGACTACCCTCAACCCGCCAAGGTAGCGTCTGCGTGACATCCTTCGTCTCAAGCTGACCTTCCAGACTATATAGCGGTCGTCCATTAACATCATAATCAAGCGCATAGCGAGTGCTCGGCATCTCCTTCCAGCGCATACGTCCAAGGACATCATATCCGCGAATATTTAACTGCGTCTTATCTGAGAGCTTACCGGTTAGATTCAAATCAATTGAGTAACCGTAACCTGAAGGATTATCAGGATTCCAGCCTAGATTCTCCTCCCCTAGCGCTGGCTCGTCGTAGTAGTAATCAAGATAAGCATCCGCTTTATCAATAGTATCTCGAATAGTATTGGACTCACTAGCTGCTAACACACGGCTGTTTAGAGTACCCGTCACCTTACCATCTAAAGCATGCAACCCCTGCCAAATATTGGCTTGTGCCGTCAATTGCCAATTCGGTATCATACTCTGGGTAAAGCCAATATTAGCCCCTACTCTCTCGTTATGTTTGGCCTCTAAAAATAGCGGATAAGACTTACTCTGTGTTGGGTTTTGCTTGTTCTCGTATTGCCAGTAGACTTCTGCCGTCTCCTCACTAAACTCCATCAAATAATCATAGCGCCAAGCTAACCCGTAGCTAATAGCGCTGTTGGCAGGTTGTACATTAAGCCCCATCCGTCCTTGTACATAAGCATGCTCACCTGACTCTAAAGGCGCATCCCAATCATCGATAAAAGCGGCAATAGGCTGAGCAGGGCTATCTGCGCTCGCCATAACCTCAAACCCTACTTTGGGTGTTTGCGTTGGTATTTGGCTAGCAAAAATATTGGCGGACAGAAAAGTTGGCGCTCTACTCTCTGAAAGACTAGATTCTTGCGCGATAGCAGATATAGATAAGCTCGACCCTAAGCATATCAATGTCATAGAAGTAATAGAACTATCGAGTCGATAACGAGTTAATGGTTGCCAAGTTGTACGTACAGCTATAAGTAGTCTTGAGGAGATCATGGACGTTCCATAGATGACAAGCGATAGAATTTGGAGAGCAAAAAAAAGAGACAGGCCTTACTGTCTCTTTTTATATCTTCAATCATTTTATAGATTTCAAAACCCTTGAGGGATCATGTTGAATCTATAATCTTATAAAACAATTAAGCTGTTATCGGTAAACTTAGCCGTAATCTTACCGTCATTGTCCATCAGATCACCCAAGTCTTTACCATTAACGATGATATCACCAAGCTTACCATTACTATCGGTAATAAAATCACTATCCTCATCGACATTTAGAGTGATAGAGGCATTATTTTGCTTAATGATAAACTGAGTGCTGACGACGTCGTAGTCATTGTTCAAAGTCGATTTTCCAGTAACAAATAGAGTCTTACCCTTCACGCTGGCAGTTAGGCCTTTAAGCTCAACAGCATTGCGAGCCGTACGCTCAAGCTGGGCTTGGAAGTCAAGTGGAATCGTTAATTTATCATTTTTGGTGACATCGCCTTTGATAGCTAGTAATACTTTCATACCTACAAAATTGTTAGCACTCTCTACAATATTACCCGTACTATCCACAGTGATAAACTTCTTGATATCATCGGCATCAGCAAGAGCATTCAGGGTAAGCGTTACATTAGTTGCTGGATTTTCCTTAATCATCTGACCAGTTAAATCGATCTTGTAAGGTATAGTGCGTACTGCTAAGGTACCGTCGGCAAGCTCTTTGCTAATGTCCATGACTTCAATAGCAAAGTTTCTCGCTTCGATCACGCTATCATTGGCTTCTAATTTTAGCTTACCTAAAGTAATGACGCCTTTTTCGAGAGTGACGCCTGCTGCATTGGCTTCATCAAAATCAAACTCGTCATTGAAAGTGACTTTTTCGCTGAACTGGCCATTGACTGTGGCGCCTTTGGTCGTTGAACTCAATAGTATAGCTTCTTTGCCAGTACCAATTTTAATACTATTAAAACCAAGACTACCCTTAAAATTGTCAGTATTAGTGTTTGAGCTCAAGGCATTTTGATAATCATCGAAACTTAGGTCAAAAGTATCCACGATTATAACTATTTCATCAAACTGACCCGTTTGCGAGTTGTAGTCATACTCATACTCTTCGAGCTCTACCTCAGTGGTTCCGGTTAGAGCAAACTGACCATCTGCATTTAAGGTCGCTAAAAAACCTGCTTTTGGCTCAAGAGAAATATTACCTAAAGCGACTTCAAACTCTTCATCATTAGCTAAAGCCATAATGTTTGCAGCCGTTAGTCTTGAGAGATTGTTCTCTTGCATATAATAAGAAAGATTGTTCGGCACCTCTAAAGCATAGCCAAGCCGATCGTCCTGCTGGTCAGTGATGATGGCACTGGCACCCTCATAAGCTTCAGTGACTGCTTGATTATCACTAACAAACAGCTTAGCGGTACGTATCATCTCTTTAGCTTGCTCAAGATCAGACAGACTATTATCAACAGGAGGCTGAGTGGGAACACCTGGTGTGCCTGAGCCGTTATTAGAAGAAGTATTGCTATCATTATCATCGCCACAAGCGCTCAATGCTAAAGTAGTGGCTAAGGCTAGTACCGAAAGTTTAAAAAATTTCATTGCAATATCCTTAATGTCAGACGCCTTTATCAAAGACTATTCTGATTCAAATTATTTTATATTCCGTATTATAAGTAACCTTAAAGATTTTTATAGAAACAAAACAAAGAAACTAAAGTTCGCTCATTTGTTGCCAGAATATTACAACTAACGGTGAGATTAGTCTACAAGTTTTTGAGAAAATATAATTTTTCTTTGCAATAGTCATCGGCTCATTTCAATCTGATAGTTAGTAGTTCTCAATCACCTGCATAATCTCATATCTGAGCATATCAGCGCTCGGCATACGCTCAGCGTGAAAACGTACGATAGCGATGCCTGCACTAGCCAGCGCTTTATCTTTTTTGTCATCTGCTTTTTGCCGCGCTTTGCTATTGTGAGTCCAATCATCAAGCTCAATAGCCACAAGCGTCGTCTGCATATCGATATCTGTAATGACATAGTCCACACTCTGACGACAAATACGATTAAACCAAAAACTACGCTCGCTGGTCTCCTCGCTATTGGCCTCGATAAGACGCGATAGTTGCACCTGTACAAAAATATGATACTCAGGCAAGGCGTTTTTGAGCTTATTAAAGAAGATAACTTCGGTATCTGTCATGATGGGAATAGGTGCAAAGGGCCATATAGCCAAATCGTCACCGCGGACCGGCTGCGGTTCTGGATCTGCTCTTTTTGCGGTTGACTGCTGTCTAATGACTATGATCAGTCCTAAAAACCCTACTGCTGCGAGCAAAAATATAACACCAAATGACATGGTTGTGCCTTATGAATAAAAAAAGACTAGGCGACCTTTATAGGCCGATAAGTCGTACAAAAACAAATAAAAAGGTGCGAGTAGAATATAGCTCATCGTATATAAATCACTCAAAATCAGCAATTCACAAAACAAAAAACACGACAATGAATGTCGTGTCTTAATATATGATCTTATGCAGTTATGCTTACCAATACAAAACCCAAGCACCGGTGGTGTCGACTTTAGGGTCGCTGTTGACCTTGTCTTTGAGTGCTAACGCGGCAATCTTACCGCGCTCAGGACCAACGACGACGCGTACGCCGCGACTGGTTGCACTGGTTTTGACTTGATAGCCTGCCGACTTGAATTTTTTGGCGACTTCATCCGCCTTGGCTTGATTGCCAGCTAGCGCCACTTGTACCCCAAAGCTGCCTTTGGCGTCTGTCTCTTTGACAGTTTGGCGCGCAGCGCTTAGCTTTTGTTGTGCGTCGCGTTTGGCCTCAGTCGATTTTTTGGCGAGTGCTTCTTCTTTTTTACGTTTCTCTTCGCGTGAGCGTTCGGCAGCGGCGGCTTCACGCTCCAAGCGCTCGATTTGCTTACGCGAGGGAATAGTCAGGGTTTGGCCCAATCGTAGGTCAGTTGAAGGCGCGATGTCGTTCGCTTGTGCTAAAGCGGCAACGGGGACATTGTATTGACGAGCCAGCTTAATCAGACCATCGCCGCGCTTAACCTTATAATCTGTAGGCGATGTCGGTGGCTCACTTTTAGCCTTTTCGGCAGCGGCCCTATCTTCTATTTGCTTTTGACGAGCAGCAGCTTGTTCTTGCTCTTTTTGTTTAGCTTTGGCGTCTGTTTGCGCCTGTTGTTGTGCTTTAGCCTGTTGTTGTGCTTGAGCAAGTCTGGCGGCTTCTTGCGCCTCGGCACGCTTAGCAGCTTCTTGCGCTTGTCGTTCTTGTTGCTGTTGCGCGGCGATAGCGACTTGATTATCAGTTGAAGCTACCTCGCTCGTTGCAGCTATTGTCTGCGGTTGCACAGTAGGCGTTACTAGCGTGGTTTCTTGTACAGGCTCTTGTTCTGGCCCATCATTCTCTGATTCAGCGATATTGTCTCTGTAGCGCTCATTTTCTGCGCGAGCTTTTGCCAGCGCTTGGCTCTCAGCCGTTTCTTGCTCGGCTAAGAACTGCTCAGCGCGCCTCTCTTGCTCAGCGACGCGAGCGGCGCGCTCTTTTTGCTTTTGTGCCAAGAGTCGTTTTTCAGTATCGATATCTGTGGTCAATGGCGCTACTGCTACGGTATCAGGGCTTGCGGTATCAACGATAGCGGTCGTTTGCTCAGGGTTATTGTCGCCGCCTACTTGCTGCACCATAGCGTATAGCATGACGCTACCGCCTACAATCATTCCAATGCCCAATAAGGCTTGTCTCGAAAAGTTCATTCGTTTACGTCTCTTAGTAGGTTTAAGTCCGATTCGTTAGCGTCGCTATTTGTCTGGCTATTCGTTAGCACAAATTTCGGTCACTGTTGACCTCAATCGTCACTGTTTTAACAACGCATACATTATATTAGCTATTTTTTGATTATAGAGTATATTTTTGATGCTGTCTGCTACTAGGCTATGCCAAACAAGAACTACCAAGCAAACTATTTGATGATTATGACCACTTATTCACTATCAGCTATTTAGAACAGCGAGCGACTCCCCTATCGTATGAAAAGAGCCGCAAACAACAATTAGGTCCTGCTCAGTACTCGCCTCAATAACCGCTTGCACAGCCTGTGCTAGGTTTGCAAACTCCTTTATACTATCTGTATCAGCATAAGCTGTCAAAACGCCCTTTAATTGCTCAGTACTGGCAGCACGAGGATAGTCAATCTCGGCGATAAACCACTCACTAATAGGTAAATCAGCTTGCGTCAACTGCTGTACCACGCCTTCAATATCTTTGTCCCCAAGCATAGAAAACAGCATTTTTATCGTGCCGGTTTGAGCACTAGACGTTTTCTGTGCTTGCTCTTGTAGATGCTGTTGCCAAAGCGGTAATAATTGCGCGAGCAAAAACGCAACGCCTTGCTCGTTATGCGCCACATCAAATAACCAATGGCGATTGTCAATCGTACGATAATCAAAACGTCCTGCTAACTTTACAGTTTGTAGCGCTTGCTTGATAGCAGCACTATCGACTTTTAATGGACTGGCTAACACAGCAGATAACGCATTAGCAGTATTGGTAAGTGATAGCGCTGGGCGCGGTAGCTCGAGCGTGACAGCGGCATTACTGTACTGCCATCTTTGGATATCCAGATTGCGATAGCCAAAATCTTGCTCGGCTTGATAGCAAGTAATATGCTGCTCATCAATGAGCTTCCTGACGCTATTTGGCATCTCATATGCACCATATATTAAAGGGATGCCTTGACGTAAAATGCCTGCTTTTTCGCGGCCAATGTCCTCAGTATTGTCCCCTAGCCAATCGATATGATCGATACTGATGTTGGTAATAACCGCTAAGTCTGGGTCTATGATATTAACCACATCTAAGCGCCCACCGAGTCCGACCTCTAATACCCAAACATCGCAGTCCGCGTTCGCAAATATCAATAAGGCAGCCAAGGTCGTCATCTCAAAAAACGATAACGTCAGCTCACAAGCCAAGCGGGCGCGCTCAACACTATTAAAAGCGTCAATCAAAGTCTCATCGCTGACCATCTCGCCATTAATACGGACGCGCTCATTAAATACGCTCAGATGCGGCGACTGGTACAGCGCGGTTTTGTACCCTGCTGCCTGAGTCATCGCCGCGATAACTGCTGTCGTTGAGCCTTTGCCATTGGTGCCAGCGACAGTAAACACATAAGCGTCGTCTTTCGCCGATTGTACAACGCCTAAATACTGTGCCACAGGCAGTACCCGTGATAGCCCCATGTCTATGGCTGAGACATGAATATGCTGCATGTAATTCAGCCACTCGGTGAGACTGGCGGTGCTATCCGGCGTGGCTGGACTGGGCTGGGATGCGCTAGAGACGGACATAGTAGAACCTACATTAACCTTTATAAGGTGACACAAAATTAGACAGCCGTAAATGACTTACGGTGATTTACAGCAACTGGCTAGGCAGTGTATAACATGGATACCAAAAACCAAACCTAAAAAAATAGCACTCATCGCCTATGCACGATAAATGCTATCTCTATATAAGTATAACCCAGCTGATATTTTAGCTTAAGCATCTACATTAGGCTTGTGACACATCTTTGCCAGCAAACGATAGATGGTATCTATCATCTGATGACGATGCACGACCTCATCGACCACGCCATGCTCAAGTAAGAACTCAGCACGCTGGAATGGCTCCTCTAGCGTCTCGCGCACCGTCTGCTCAATGACGCGCTTACCTGCAAAGCCAATCATCGCTTTGGGTTCAGCCAGATGAATATCGCCTAGCATAGCAAGAGATGCAGTTACCCCGCCATAGACTGGATTGGTCAATACTACAATATAAGGAATGCCCGCGATTCTCAAGCGCTCAATCGCGGCTGCCGTACGTGCCATCTGCATGAGCGATAGCAAGCCCTCTTGCATACGTGCGCCACCAGATGCAGCAAAGCATACCAAAGGTTTACGCTCTGCCAATGATTTTTCAGCCGCCTGTACAAAGCGATCGCCGACCACAGAGCCCATCGAGCCGCCCATAAAACGAAAGTCAAAAGCACAAGCCACCAGATCGATATTACGCAGTTTGCCGTACATGACGATTAATGCTTCACTCTCCCCAGTCTTAGCTTGCGCTTCATCCATACGCTTAGAATAAGGCTTACTATCGACGAAGCGTAAGGGGTCTTTTGCAGTAAATTCCTGTCCAAGCTCACCGTCTACTTGCTCCAAAAACCACTGCAAGCGCTCGCGTGCAGTCATCGTCAAATGATGCTCACAGTGCGGACAGACGTAGCAGTTGAATATCAGCGCGGTATTAGTAATTTTGGAGTGACAATTGCTGCATTGAGTTGACGGCTCTGTCTCTACCGCAGAAAGCGTTGGCGTCAATTGATGCTTGACCCCAGGTACCGGCCTGTCAAACCACGTACTAGGCTTGGTCATACCATCATTGGTAGCATCTGGTTTTTCTATCGTATCAGTCATAGTATTGGCCCTTATCCTAGGCTATTTGACAAGTCTACTCATAAACTTGCCGCTAATCGTTAAGTGTCGTTGCAATAATCCCTCATGTAGCACCATAACTTTGATAGTTATAGGCTTGACAATCATATATGCACAGGCTTAGTTTACACACGTAAACTAAATTTAGCAAAGCCAATCGGGTCTGCTGTTCTTTAGCCAAAATAATGTCGATGAGCCTGATTTATTGTTAATACGATTTAGCCATTTATGCACTTAGACTATCGAGTGCGGCGCGCAACTCATCCATCTTCGCCATGATTTTTTGCTGCGCGCTAGCAACGGCATTAGCGTCACTACCATCAATATCGGCAAAGTTTTGTACTAGTGCGCTACCGACAATAATACCATCAGCATGAGCACCAATCGCTTTGGCGGAAACGCCGTCACGGATACCAAAACCAACGCAGACAGGTAGATCGGTCTCTGCTTTGATCGCTTGTACTTGAGTGGCAACATCATCGGTATCAAGTGTGGCAGAGCCTGTCACCCCTTTGAGCGAGACATAGTAAATATAGCCGCCACAATGGGTCAGTACTTGCTCACGGCGCTCAGGCAAAGTGGTGGGCGATAGTAAAAAAATCTCGTTAATTGCATTATCCGTTAGATGCTGGGTAAAGCTACCCGCCTCCGCTGGTGGCAAGTCGACCATCAAGATACCGTCAACGCCTGATTGCTCACAAAGCGCAACAAATTTGTCATAACCGATAATTTCAACAGGATTGAGATACCCCATTAAGATAATCGGCGTCTGCGTGTTTGTCTTACGAAACTCACCTACCATCTGTAGCGCTTCGCGAGTACTCGTGCCTGCCGCTAGTGCCCGCTCACCTGCCAAGGCAACCGTTGGGCCATCTGCCATCGGATCAGAGAATGGCAAACCCACTTCTATCATATCTGCGCCATGCTTGACGAGATCATGAAGCAAGCTGACAAAGTTGCTCGGATTGGGATCGCCTGCCATTACATAAGGGATGAGGGCTTTTTTGTTCTGTGATTTTAAAGTTTCAAAGGTGCTTTCAATTCGGGTCATAGGGGTCTCTAAATATAATCAATGCGGCTTTAATCAAAGGGCCGCTATTAACAGCCCTTTTCTGATAGTTACTTGCTAATAGTTATTGGAGTATGGGACTAAAACTCAATCCCTTCTGCGCTCATTACCGAATGCAAATCCTTATCACCACGACCTGACATATTGACGACGATGGTTTGATCTGGGGTCATGGTTTTAGCAAGCTCTAGTGCATAGTAGCAAGCGTGAGCGGTCTCAAGTGCTGGGATGATGCCTTCTTTGCGCGTGACTTCATGGAAGCCCTCTAATGCCTCAGCATCCGTGCAGCCGACATATTCTACGCGGTGCATATCTTTTAAGAAGCTGTGCTCAGGGCCAACGCCTGGGTAGTCGAGACCTGCTGAGATAGAATGCGTTTCTTGGATTTGTCCATCGTCATCTGCCATAAGATACGTGCGGTTGCCGTGCAATACCCCAATACGACCTGCCGCAAGTGGCGCAGAATGGCGACCTGATTCAATACCATCACCTGTGGCCTCGACGCCGTACATTTTGACGTCAGTATCGTTGAGAAAGTCAAAGAACAAACCGATAGCGTTTGAACCGCCACCAACGCAAGCGACTAGGGCATCAGGTAACTTGCCCGTTTGTTGCAAATGCTGAACGCGCGTCTCTTTACCGATGATCGCCTGAAAATCACGTACCAAGAGCGGATAAGGATGCGGACCTGCGACCGTGCCAATGATGTAATAGGTGGTATCGACGTTGGTGACCCAATCGCGCATCGCCTCGTTCATCGCATCTTTGAGCGTGCGTGAGCCTGAGGTAACAGGGACAACAGTGGTGCCCAATAAACGCATACGATAGACGTTCATCTTTTGACGCTCAACGTCGTCTGCACCCATATAGACGATACATTCTAGCCCTAAACGCGCGGCGATCGTCGCTGTCGCGACCCCATGCTGACCTGCGCCTGTCTCAGCGATAATACGTTTTTTACCACTCATCTTGGCAAGGAGTGCTTGCCCGATAGTGTTGTTTACTTTGTGTGCGCCAGTGTGATTTAAGTCTTCACGCTTAAAATAAATTTGCGCGCCGCCGATCTCATCGCTTAGACGCTTGGCGTGGTATAGCGGCGTAGGACGACCAACGTAATTGACTAGGTCGTTATGATACTCCTCCCAAAATGCGGGATCGGCTTTGACTCTAGTATATAGCGTCTCAAGCTCTTCAAGCGCCGCCATTAGCGTCTCAGAGACAAAGCGGCCGCCATGTACACCAAAATGTCCGCGAGCATCAGGGTATTGGTTAAAATCTTGTACGCCTTCTAGATTGGCAATCGTTTCTGCTAAATTGGTTGCGAGCTGACTCATGATATTTCCTACTTAATATGGGAGGTTTTAAAATAGATAGTGTTGCTAATAACTTGAAGTTCGCTTACAGCGTCTCGTTTTGCCATCGATCACGCTTGACCGCTTTTATAAATCCGCGCATTTTTGCTGTATTTTTTTTGCCTTTTGCAGACTCTATACCACCGCTGACATCAACCGCATAGATAGGTAGCTTATGAGTTGCGGTGACGTTTTTTTCATCTAGTCCACCTGCCAAAATAATGGGCAAGGCACTCTCAGATGGTATTAAGTCCCAGTCAAAATGATCACCAGTACCGCCGTATTTTTGCGGATGATAGGCATCGAGCAAAATACTACTTGCGCCAGCATCAGCAAAAGCGTCAATCTGAGATTTTACGCTATCTTGTGTCTCTTGCTCAGCATTAATGCGTAAGGCTTTTATCCAGCGCTTGCTTACGCTAGCAGCGAGCGCCTGACACTGCTCGGCAGACTCGTCACCGTGAAACTGGATAATATCAAAGGATACTTGCCCCGCTAACTGCATAAGCTCATCCTTTGACATATTGACTACTAACGCCACTACGCTCACAAAGGCGGGAATAGCGCGAGTTAAGGTTTGCGCTTGCTCTATTGTTACCGTGCGCGGGCTTGGTGGATAAAACACTAGACCCACAGCATCCACGCCCAACTGTATCGCGGCATGAATATCATCAAGACGAGTAAACCCGCAAAACTTTACGTGCATGAGATGACCTTTAAACACCAAAGGGGGTTAATTAGGAGGCGAAAACTAAACATTTATCATCGAAGAAATTACCATCAGAAATGATGATGATTTGTTACCTGTGGGGCAAATCAATTGCATCCAAAAACTTATCCTAGCATACTTTTATGCATCGTTTTGTTTATGATTAGGATAAGGAAAGCTAAATGGCAAATAATGACAATAAGGCTGAAAAAGACAAGGGGCGCACGCCGCACTATTTGATGTGGTTTCGCCGTGATTTGCGTATACATGATAACACTGCATTAGCCGCACTTTGTGAGCAGGCTGACGATAATGACGCGTCAGTAACAGCCGTTTATTTTTATACCCCTGAGCAGTGGCACACTCATGATATGTCACTAGCGCAAGTGGATCATATCGCCCGCACTCTGCCTATTTTGGCGCATGATTTGCGCAAAGATTTTAATATCACGCTACAAGTCTATGCCTGCGCGCATTTCGATGACAGTATCGCGGCTCTCCTTGAGTTTTGTGAAAAAGAAAAAATCAGCTGCCTAATGGCCAACCACGAATATGAAGGGCGCGAGATCGCTCGGGATGAAGCACTAGCCAAGCAGCTCGCTGAGCTAGACATTGAGTTCATACGTCATCATGACCAGTGTATATTGCCGCCGCAAAGCATCACTACCAATGATAGTGACACCATGTACAAAGTGTTTACGCCGTTTTACAAAAAGTGGCGTCATACCTTAGAAGTCAGTCAGCTTGAGAGCCACAACGCGGTGGTGGTAAAGAGTAATAATGAGACGACTGATGCACTCATTAATCTTACGTCAGTAGATAGCAGCGCAAGCACGCTCAAAGATATCGAAGAGCTAAGCACTCAGATCGTACAAGACTATCAAGCGGCATTAGATAAAAACGCCGCTTATCAACATATTGATTATAGCGCGCAGTTAGAGCAAGCACGCGAGCACTATCCTGCTGGCGAGGCCGCAGCACGCGCGCGATTAGAGCAATTTACAAGCGATGATATCAATAATTACAACGTCAGCCGTGACAAGCCTATCTTGCAAGGCACCAGCCACATGTCAGCCTATCTCACCATCGGCAGCATTAGTCCTAGAGAGTGCTACCTACAGGCGGTAAAAGCGCAAGATAAATTACATGGCAATGATGGCGACAATGAAGACATCAATCGCTGGATTAGTGAGCTGGCATGGCGCGATTTTTATCGTCATGTATTAACTGTCAAACCTAAACTCATCCGCCACAAAGCCTACAAAGAAGAGACCGACGCCAAGATTAACTGGTCATACAACGAAGAGGACTTTGAGGCATGGTGCACGGGCAAGACGGGCGTACCCTTCGTTGATGCCGCGATGCGTAGCTTAAATACCAATGGCTTTATGCACAATCGCTTGCGTATGGTCACAGCAATGTTTTTGACCAAGGATTTATTAATTGATTGGCGCTGGGGTGAGCGCTACTTTATGAGTCAGCTTGTTGATGGTGACTTTGCCTCTAATAACGGCGGCTGGCAATGGAGCGCTTCAACGGGTACTGACTCTGCCCCTTACTTTCGTATTATGAATCCCTTTAGCCAAGGCAAAAGCCACGATCCAAAAGCGCTGTTTATCAAGACTTGGCTGCCTGAGCTCAAAGACGTTCCTGCCAGCATATTGCATGATGAGAATAAACTACGTAAAGCACTGACCAAAGGCGGCGACTTTGCTGATATTGACTACCCGGCTCCTATGGTCGATCATAAAGAAGCAAGGCAGTTGGCTATCGCAGAGTTTAAAAAAGACTGAGTAGGGTTTTTAGTGATAAGACTGGGTGACCACTACGAAGCAGACGCTGGCAGACGACATGCGCCCGCGCCTTGAGTGGTAACCGTCACAGTAGCGCCCGTTAGAGCAAAGAGCTGCTGCAATTGAGATTGGGCGTTATCAAGAGCGATGGTCATAACATCGCCGCGGCAAGCCTTCTCTAACACTTCTGTCTTGCCCATCTTTTGCGCTTGCTCAAAAATTCTAGGATCAACCTGCGTCATACCAAAGACGCCAGCTTGCCAGTCATAGATTTCGATATCGTCTAAATATACTGAGAATATCTCAGACTGCGGCAAGGTGATATCAATCTTTGGCATCAATACGGCAGGATTACTACCTAAGTTTGCGTCATCTTCAGTAGCACTCTCAAACGCTGCAATGTCCTCGGCGCTAGGCTGGGTCACTCGTACCATATCAGGTGTCAAATTAGCCAGATCGACGCCTGCCTCAACGCGGCCACGAACGATAAATAGCCCCTTTTGCTCATCAGTCCAAAGCTTCTGCCAGCTACCCTCGCGCTGACTGGTGATGACCGTATCTACGCTAAAGCCAACCGTTTGCAAGCGATTGAGCTGCTGGATCTGCGTTACCACCCCTTCGCGTGTGATGGTCTCGATAGGCTCGTCTTCTACTTGATTTTGCATCTTATAAAAAGCGGCGAGTAAAGCAAGCAGACCTATTATTAACAAAAGCCACGAGGTTTTAGCTATCTTGGTTTTAGGCTTGGTCGAGAGTCGATTGTCAGACGCTGGCATGGCGATATCCTTTTAGGGGTCATGGGCTTAAAGACGATTGAATCATAGATGATCAGCGCATAAGCGAAGACTGCGTTTGTGAATAGGAGATGGGATATAAATGATACCGTCAACGCCGCACTTCAAGTTATGGCTACCAATTGCTACACATAAGCCTTGCTCAAGACGCCTTTTAGTACGGTAATTTAAGCCATATTTCAACTATCATTAGCCTTTTTTATCTCTATATTGAGCAAAAGCTAAAAAGTCATTGCGTCTAGCTCAAACTTTACCTAACATAGTCTGATTGTGCTGGTGAATACTATCCTGGCCTCTACTCCTATTTTGCGCTTGTAGTCCTTTACCCTGCACCGCGCTACTTATTTATTCTTTATAAAAGATAAGGTTTCGCTTTATTTATGAAAGCCAGTCAGTTTTTATTTGCCACCCTAAAAGAAACGCCAAGCGATGCTGACATCGCCTCAAGCCAGTTAATGGTTCGCGCCGGTCTTATTCGCAAAATCGCCTCTGGACTCTATATTTGGTTACCTATGGGTCTGCGTATCTTGCAAAAGGTTGAAAAAATCGTGCGCGAAGAGATGCAAAGTATCGGCGCGCAAGAAGTGCTTATGCCGATGACTCAACCTGCTGAGCTCTGGCAGATCACTGGGCGTTTTGAAGACTATGGCCCTGAGCTACTGCGCTTCAAAGATCGCCATGATCGTGATTTTGTCTTAGGGCCAACGCACGAAGAGGTCATCACCAATCTAGCTCAAGGCGAACTGCGTAGTTATAAGCAGCTGCCTATTAGCTTCTTTCAGATTCAAAATAAGTTTCGTGATGAGATACGTCCGCGCTTTGGCGTGATGCGTGCGCGCGAATTTACTATGAAAGATGCTTACTCTTTTCATATCGATCAGGCCTCACTAGCAAAAACCTACCATGATATGTATGACGCTTATACTCGTATCTTTACCCGTTTGGGTTTGGACTTTCGCGCAGTGCAAGCGGACACTGGCTCTATCGGCGGTTTTGCCTCGCATGAATTTCATGTCTTAGCTGATAGTGGGGAGGATGATATTGCCTTCTCTGATTCTTCTGATTACGCAGCTAACGTGGAGCTGGCCGAATCAGTCAGTACTGCTGAGCGCCGGCCACCGACACAGGCGCGTGAAGACGTACTAACAGAGAACATGACGACTTGTAAAATGGTCGCAGAGCATTTAGATATTGAGCTTGCCACTACCGTCAAAACCTTAATCGTTCATGGTCATAAAGAAGACGATACCCCGCAACTTATCGCTATTATCTTGCGCGGCGATCATCAATTAAATACCGTAAAAGCGGAGAAGATAGAAGAAGCGAATGTACCACTAACTTTGGCCTCTGATGAAGAGTTAAAAGCGGCAGGCCTTCACAAAGGCTATATCGGCGTTGATTTAGATATGCCAGTATTTGTCGATCGCGCGGCAGCTACTTTGTCAGATTTTGTCTCTGGTGCTAACGAGATTAATAAGCATACTATCGGTATGAACTGGGCGCGTGACGCTAGTATCACCCGCATCGTTGATGTGCGTAATGTCAAGGAAGGCGATCCATCACCCGATGGTAAAGGAGTGCTCAAGATCAAACGTGGTATCGAAGTCGGCCATATCTTCCAGCTGGGTGATAAATACTCGCAAGCCATGGGCTGCACGGTCTCTGGCGAAGATGGTAAGCCTGTCACCTTAATGATGGGCTGCTATGGTATTGGTGTCAGCCGCATTATTGCTGCCGCTATTGAGCAAAATAATGATGAAAACGGTATTATGTGGCCACAAACCCCAAGCGTGACTGATTCAATTGCGCCATTTGAAGTCGCTATCGTACCGATGAAGTCCAAAGAAGATACGGTGATGCAAACCGCGACAGCGCTCTATGAAGAGCTTAAAGCGCAAGGCGTCAATGTATTACTCGACGATCGAAACGAACGCCCAGGCGTTAAGTTTGCGGATTTGGAGCTGATCGGTATCCCGCATCGTATCGTCGTCTCCGATCGCAACTTGGCAGAGAATAAATTTGAGTACGTCAATCGCCGCGATAGCGAAAAGCAGATGCTAAGTCGTGACGAGGTATTGGCTAAAGTGATCAGCAAATAGGTCAAGCTCTAAAATTAAGCTTCAATATCGGTCAATAAAAAAGCGCCTATCTTACATTTTTGAATGTGTAAGATAGGCGCTTTTTTGTGGGTCATTTAAATCACAGAGCACCAATTTATCAACAACTTGTCTAAATAGACCTTACTCTTTACTGCCGAATCAGACGACTCGGTTTAGGTAATAAACTCATATCACTAACGCGGCAAGGATTGATATCGATACCGCCGCGGCGCGTGTACCAGGCTCTGACCATAAGCTGGCTTGGCTGATAGACTTCGCTTAAATCTGCAAATATCTGCTCCACGCACTGCTCATGAAAGCCGTTGTGTTGCCTAAAGCTTAAAATATAACGTAGCATAGCCGCGTCATCTACCGCTAGATCACTGCTTATCTCAACCGCCAATGTGCCCCAATCGGGCTGATTGGTCACTGGACAATTACTGCGCAGTAGGTTGGAGAAAAAGCTAACAGGCGCGCTACTATCACTGCTTGCTCTCTGCGCGTCACCTCGCAATAACGAAGCGTCAGGATGCAAGGTTAAAGCAACTTTTTCTGTGCTATCAGCCAAAGCATTATCGATACAAATGCCCTTAGGTTGGCTAATCATGAGTTCTGACGGCTCACCATCTAAGGCAAATAGCTCAACTTGTACGTCCGCTTGTACGCAGGCGGATAAGTCTTTGGTAATCAAAGTTTGCACTTCTTGCCAGCTGGCAAACTCAGTAAAATTAATACTGTTTAAATACAGCTTAAGTGACTTTGACTCAATGATATACGGCGAGCTTGCAGGAACACTAAAGCGCGCTATCGCCACTTGCGAGACACCTTGCACATTGAGCCATGACATCTCAAACGCCTGCCACCAGTCAACACCGACAGCAAGCTTATCATCCTGCCAGCCAATTGCCGCGCGCCCCATACTACGGGCGATGGGATATAGCGTCTGTGGACTATACTCAGTGGGATAATCAGTGGTCTGCTCGCCTAAAATACCGTGGATACTCATAAATGACCTTTAGCGCTTAATATTAAAACTACAAACCAATAAAACTACAACCGAATCCGTGAACCATCACTTAGTAAGCGATAAGAGATCACATAGAACACCACACAAAAGGCAAAAATCGCCGCCATCGAATAGAACACATTGACATCAGAGTAACCTAAAATACCATAGCGAAATGAGTTTACCATATACACAATTGGGTTGAGTAAGGAGACATTTTGCCAAAATTCTGATAAGTCTTCCATCGAATAAAACACCCCACCCAAAAAGGTCAACGGCGTGAGAACGAAACTTGGCACAATAGAGATGTCATCAAAAGAGCGTGCAAACACCGCATTAATAAAACCGCCAAGCGAGAACAATATCGAAGTACCAAGCACGGTGAATATAGTGACAAATAAGTGCTCAACGCCCAAGTCCGTAAAGAACAGCGCGACGATAGAGACCACAATTGCAATGACTAGTCCGCGAAAGATACCGCCGCTGACATAACCTGCCAATATCGCATGTTTGGAGACTGGCGAGACCAGTAACTCCTCAATACTAGCGGTGAACTTAGCACTAAAAAAACTAGAGACCACGTTTGAGTAGCTATTAGTAATTACTGCCATCATGATAAGGCCAGGTACAATAAACTGCATATAAGGCACGCCGCCCATCTCACCCACTCTATCGCCAATCATACGACCAAAGATAATAAAGTACAGTGTCATAGTAATAACTGGTGGCAACAGCGTTTGCGGCCAGATACGCAAAATCCGGCGTATCTCTTTGAGTAAAATAGTGCGAAAAGCAATCCACTTTTTGCCCCATGACATGGTCTCATTTGGGTCTACCGTTATTTTTTTATTCATAACCCTGACTCCTTCATGCTGTCTTTGCTATCGATATTTTGATCTACTAGGCGCATGAACAGCTCCTCTAAGCGGTTAGACTTATTACGCATGCTGGCGATAGTGATGCCCTGATCAGAGAGTTGAGTAAAGACGCCGTTTAGCGACTCGCCTTCTGTCAGCGTCACCTCAAGGGTTAAGCTATCAGGCTGTGCAACTTCGGTGACATCAGTAAGCTTTATAGGGTGATCGACAGGTACTGACAAATCAAAAACGAAAGTCTCAACAGACAACTGCGCAAGCAAGTCCTTCATCTCGGTATTAATACGAATCTCACCATGATCTAAGATAGCGATGCGCTTACACAGCTGCTCTGCTTCCTCCAAATAATGCGTCGTCAGAATAATCGTAGTGTTTTCTTCGACATTAATCTGCTGCATAAACTCCCACATAGAGCGGCGCAGCTCGATATCGACGCCAGCGGTTGGCTCATCGAGGATCAAAAGCTTAGGCTTATGAATCAGCGCGCGTGCAATCATCAATCGGCGCTTCATACCGCCAGATAGCTCACGTGACTTGCTGTCGCGCTTGTCCCATAATCCAAGAGCGGTCAATAGGCGCTTGGCTCGCGGCTTAGCTTCTTTAGCTGATATACCAAAGTAACCTGCTTGAGTAATCAAGATATCTTCGACTTTTTCGAACATATTGAAGTTAAATTCTTGCGGCACGACCCCTAAATACTGCTTGGCAACGGATGGATTCTCTAGCAAATCTGTACCAAAAATATGCACGCTGCCAGTAGTTGGCTTAAATAACGAGCTGATAATACCAATCATGGTCGATTTACCAGCACCATTAGGCCCAAGCAACGCAAAAAATCCACCTTGTGGTACGGTCAAGTCGATACCTTTTAAAGCTGAAAATCCATTATCGTAAGTCTTAGATAAATCTCGAACGGTGAGTGCTGGTACCTCTGACATGACGACCTCTTTAATAAATAGTAAAATTTATTATTATAATAAATAATGTAGCTCTTAAAGTGAGGCTGCCTGCAGTGTATTTCAAGCGCACATTATAGCAAGGACGATATTGATAATATCAATCAGCAAATAAGGACTACAAAAAAGCGCCTACCTCATTAATGAAATAGACGCTTTTAATTCTAAGATTAACTTTATAACTAGTGCTACCTAAGTGCTCACTATGATGTTTAGCAGAAATAAAACTATCTTAGCTGGCCTCAGCAATCATATAGTCGACCGCGTTTTGAACCTCTTCATCAGGAATATCAGCACCACCTTTAGCTGGCATGGCATTAAAACCTTGAATCGCATGGGTATATAGCGTATCTGCACCTTTCGCGATACGTGGACCCCAAGCGCCCGCGTCCCCTAGCATTGGCGAGCCAAGTAGGCCTGAAGCGTGACAAGTCTGGCATACCGCATTGTATACTGCAGCACCATCGCGTGGACCACCATCAGCAGAAGCGCTAGCAGCTCTGACGGTTACATCACAGATCTCGCCTTCTTCAAAACAGACGCGCCCTACAGGCTGAATACGAGCAACCAGATTGGGGTAAAGCGCAACCAGCTTTTGAACTTGCGGGGTATCTTCTGGAATAGGCTCTTCTTCAGCAGGTGCCGCTTGCGCGGTTACCGCCTCGCCTGCTTCTGCGTCTTCATCCGCTACTACTGCCGTCTCATCAACAGGCGCAGCATCCGTCGTATCAGCAGCAGCTTGTACGTCATCACCGAGCACCTGCGGCGCGTTTTCAACGACTTCTTGGGCCTCTACTACCTCAGAGACCGTCGTTGTATCTACAACTTCTTCAGCTTGGCTCACCGCGATACTAGCAATCCCTAGAATGGCAGCTGCCGATAACATCACTACTTTTCTCATTCGTCACGTTCTCTTATTACATATACAAATGGCAAATAGGCAAAAAAATTATTTGATAGCCAGCGTACTGGTATCAAAAATAAATAATCTTTGCATGCTTTGACACAATTGTAATCGGTGAATATGGATCAAATTCGTTGTCCCTAACATTATAAGGGAAAAGGATGGTAGATTGCCATGCCTGTTTGTTGACTTGACTGTTTTTTCGTAAATAATGAGGATAGCCTGCATCGCTTATTGGTTTTAGCCGCTTTATTTGCTAGACTAAGCGGTCTTAAATTTATGTCGCCGTACGTAAATACTAAGCGCTCGTAGCTCAGTTGGATAGAGTATCGGCCTCCGAAGCCGAGGGTCACAGGTTCGATCCCTGTCGAGCGCACCATTTATTGCATTACTCTCTCTTGCTCTGTACTACCCTCTCTTTGCATTACCTGCTACTCAAACCCTATTATGTTTTTGATAGAATTTAGTAGTACTTATAAAATACTGCTAACAGCACTCTATCGAACCACTTCAAGCTTACGCAAAACTATTGCGCATCCTGCAAGTTAGCAGCTAGCTGATCGCGGCTTGGGACGCGGTGATAGTTAATCACTGGCACCTCGCCCAAACGGCGTTGACCCGTAGCGAGTTTTTTATCAATAGCAATCATGGCAACTTTTTTATCTTGCTTACTCACGAGCAAATGATTGGCTTTTTGCTTAACCACATAATCTGGGAAGTACTGCTTTAATAATAAGGCGGTTTTTTGCAAGCTATCATTAATAGGTATCTTTTGTTTTTTTGCTTGCCCGCGAGCCGATTTTTGATAAAGCCCCTCGCCCTTTTTTGCGCCGCGCGACTTGGCAAACAGCCACAGCCCAATGGCTACGCTTAGCAATATGACAAGCCACCATATTCCGTCTATCATAAACACTGTCATCCATTATTGAGGGTTAGGTTATGGTAGCAGAATTATCAACGCAGTTAGTAGCTCAACAACAGCACGCGGTTAAATTATTAACATCAGCTAAGCGCATCTGTATCTTAACGGGCGCAGGTATCTCAGCTGAAAGCGGTATCCCCACCTTTCGAGATAAGCAGACAGGCTTGTGGGAGAATTATCGCGCTGAGGATTTGGCCAGCCCTATTGCCTTTGATCGTGATCCAAAAATGGTTTGGTCATGGTATCAATGGCGTCGACAACTGGTACAGGATAAAGCGCCTAATCCTGCGCATTTAGCCTTGGCTCAGTGGCAGCAAAGCGTTAAACAAAGTCATCAGCACATTACAATCATCACTCAAAACGTCGATGATTTACATGAACAAGCAGGCGCTCAGGTGACGCATTTGCACGGGCATCTATGGCGCAATCGCTGTCATCAGTGTGATAAACCTTATAAGATAAAAGGTATAAATAAAGAGAATCAATATGCTAACGACGAGCTAATCACCTGCCCGCACTGCGCAGGTTACATCAGACCTGATATTGTTTGGTTTGGTGAAGCCTTACCTGTAGAGGCGTGGCAAATAGCAGAACAGGCAGCCGCAAGCTGTGAGGTATTTATGAGTATTGGCACCTCAAGCCTCGTCTATCCCGCTGCGGGACTAGCAAAGCTGGCCAAACAAAACGGCGCTAAACTCATAGAAATCAACCCAAACCCAACACCGAACACGGTAGTCGATATTACGCTTACAGCAAAAGCGGGAGAGGTATTGCCTATACTTTTAAAGGATTTTATCAAGCACTCTTAGACTTACTATATCAACGCTAAAAACTTTATTTTAAAAACACTACAGTGTCGGACAGCTCATTGCCTTCAGGATCGTCTTCGAGATGATAGTACTGACGTAATAGCTGTCCGATCTCATCTAATAGCTCAATCAAGCTCGCTTCCATCTTTTGATTGGCGATACCAGCTAGCGCCTTATCACACATAGCGCGCCACACGGTTGGACTGACATGGGCGCTGATGCCGCGATCGGCGACGATATCTAAGCTATGCTCGCATATATTGACATAGACTAAAACGCCTGTGTTCTCTTCGGTATCCCATACCCTATACTCGCTGAACAAATCAACAGCCCGCACGCGAGAATTGATACGGTAAGCCTCTTGGATAGGTAAATGATTTTCAACGACCAAGAACACCTCTCCGCGATGCCCAAGCTCCGCTTCGGTAACCTTAGCTGTTAAGCGCGCTTTGGCATCTGCTGTGAGCCATCTGCTATGGAGCATAGGAACAAAGACAGCTTGACGCCAAAGACGAGCAAGGCTTGGCTGCGGCGGGGTATGTTGTACCATTATAATATTTCCTCAAATAGGCAATTATCTAATATGCCCGATTATCTTCAAAGCCGCTAACTCTAAATGTGTTATTTTTGAGCATAACGACTTTTAAAGAAGTATTTTATTGTTTAAAGTCGCACTCACTCTACCATGAGCCGCCAGCACCGCCACCGCCGAAGCCGCCGCCACCACTACCAAAACCGCCGCCGCCGAAGCTACCGCCGCCGCCAAGTCCAGGTAAAAATATCAGGCCACCGCCGCCACCGCGCCCGCCTTTGCCGCCGCCTGAGCCGCGCGAGATGAGGAACATCCACAAAAACACTGCCATGATAAGAGTCATAAAGAACCCACCACCGAGCGCCAAAGAGCCTGCAAAAAAGCCGCCAGCGGTCAAGATAGAGCCAAAGACGCGTCCAAAAATACTAGTGATAAAGCTACCAAACACCATAGCCATCACAAACAAGAATACCGAGGACGGACTCTCCTCCGAGCTTTGTTGTGCGCTGCGAGATTCGGCTTGCGCATCAGCGCGTGCCAGTACCTCAGGATCGGCAGTTAGGCGAGTCTCAAGCGCGCCGATACCTGCCAGTAGCCCGCCTGCATAATCATTTTGCTTAAATAGCGGCGCTATATCCTCGCGAATAATGCGATTGACCGCTGAATCTGGTAATACACCCTCTAACCCGTAACCTGTCAAGATATACATATCTCTATCGTTGACCGCGACAACGATCAGTAAGCCGTCATCGATAGCCTCATTACCCAACTGCCATTTTTCAGCGACTTGCAGAGCATAGTCAAATATAGGCAGACCGTTAGTTGTCGGTACAATGACGACAGCGGCTTGCGCGTAGCCTTGTTGATAGATATTACGCAGTTGCGCCTCTAGGCGTAGCTTCTCTTGTGGGTTTAGGATATTAGCCTGGTCAACGACTGGGTTGTTCAGTATTAGCTTATCAGCATCGACACTTTGCGCATTTGATTGAATAGGCGTCGGCGCAGGCAGATTTGCGCCAGCATCATTATTAGCATTGGGCGCGATCGCCTCGTTACCCAAAGCTTCATTACCTAAAACGGTGCCACTAATCGCATCATTACCCAGTACCGCATCATTAATGGCTTCGTTAGACTCGCCCGCCTTAGCGATGGCTACTAGCTCTTCAACACTACGGTTTTGCAGGTTTGCCGATGATTCTGTTGCCCCTGCCTGACTAGTAGCCACATCATCTGCAAAACTTATTGGCGCATATAGGCTGCCCCACGCTAAGAGGATGGCAGTCAAGCATGGTTTTAGATTTTGCATAATGTATTTACCATCTATAGATTGAGTCAAACGATAAGTCTAGTTGCCATATTGCTATAAAGCACTACTCACCAAAATCAACATCGGGCGCAGTAGATATTGCGTCTTCGTTAGCAACCGTGAAGTTGGGCTTGGTATCCATACCAAACACTTTGGCAGTGATATTGGTTGGGAACTGGCGTACTGTAGTGTTGTAGCCTTGAACTTCTTGGATGTAGCGATTACGCGCAACTGCAATACGGTTTTCAGTGCCTTCTAACTGCGCTTGCAAGTCTTGAAACAAAGCATCAGATTTGAGCTCAGGATAACGCTCGGACACTGCCATCAAACGTGACAACGCCCCTGTCATCTGCGACTGCGCCTCAGCATAACGCTCCATCGCTTCAGGGTCGTTGAGTAGCTCAGGCGTTACCGTAATGCCGCCTGCTTGTGAGCGCGCGGCGGCCACTTCTGTGAATACTTCTTGCTCTTGATCAGCGTATTGCTTCACCACTTTGACCAGATTTGGCACCAAATCATCACGGCGCTGATATTGGTTGACCACCTCAGACCAAGACGCGGTTACTTGCTCGTCTTGCGATTGTAAGTTGTTATAACCACAGCCTGACAGACCAATAGTAGAGGTTGCTAGTACGGCTGAGAGTAGCATAGGTTTTATAAAAGAGTTGCGTGACATAAAGGTCGCTCCTGATTGTTAATCGTTAGTCATTATTTATATAGTAGTTGTTGAGCAAACTGGCATAGATTTCATAGCCTAAATCATAAGTTATCATCACCAGTAGCTTATGCTGGTAATGATGACGTCATCACTAGACTTTTACAATTCGCCGTTACCAAAACACAACCGCGTCATCAGATAAGCTCTCGTACTAATTATTTGTCTAAGAGCTTATTAGTACTGCATGGTAGAGGATAAGACTAGTTAAAAGAGTATTGATAAGTACAGTCATAAGCTCTAAAACTCCCGTTTAATCATACTTTACCAAAACTTAATAGACACCTGTTTATTTAATCACTTTTAACCTTTGTAATTCACAGAAAATTCTAGTAATTAAAGTAAAAATATGGCAAATTGCAGTTACGTTACTGTATGGTTTGCATACATTTGGTAGTTAATTTGTTATATAGCTGGCATTAGTAGTAAGCAAGCTTTTGATATGTATACTATTTTTAGTCAATTACTATTCAAAATAACTACTTTTATTAAATGCAAATGTAAGTATCCATTACAGTGTAAAATATATTAGATGCCTAGTAGCGATACTATGCATTTGCTTTCAACATTCCCTTTTTTATCTATTGATGTCTTGTTGCTCGTTTTGTCGTTAGCAACTTGGTGTCGATACCACTGAGTCTAATATCAATATTGATGTCATTATTTAATATCGATACTAATCTTGGTAGATAAATACAGACAACCATAGCCTACTCTCAATAGTACAAAAAACACTTAGGGACTTGCTTGAAGCTAACAGCAGGTTCACTGAGTCAAGGCTTATTGAGACAGCTTTAGGAATATATAATATGGAAAGTTTAGTCAATCTAGCAAACGGAATTATCTGGAGCCCGGCACTCATTTACTTATGCTTAGGTGCAGGTTTATTCTATTCTATCTTAACGCGCTTTGTTCAAGTTCGCCTGTTTGGGGAGATGATCAGACTACTATTTAAGGGCAAACCTGACAATGCAGGTATCTCATCATTTCAGGCCCTAGCCGTATCACTGGCAGGCCGCGTTGGTATGGGTAACATTGCAGGGGTCGCCGCTGCCATCGGTTTTGGTGGTCCTGGTGCGGTGTTCTGGATGTGGGTTGTGGCCTTTTTGGGCGCCTCAACCGCTTATGTTGAGTCAACCTTAGGTCAGATCTACAAAGAGCGCGACGTGGTCACTGGCGAGTACCGCGGTGGTCCAGCTTACTACTTTGAGCGTGCTTTGGGTCAAAAATGGTATGGTATCTTGTTTGCCATTGCTTCGATCATCGCTTGTGGTGTGTTCTTACCCGGCGTACAGGCCAATGGTGTTATCAACGCTGTGGCTCAGGTTGCAGGTGAAGGCTCAGCAATGAACTTCATGGGTATGGAAACAGGATCAACTCGCCTAATCGCTCTTGGTATTATCCTAGTGGTTTTAGGTTTTATCATCTTTGGTGGTATCAAGCGTATCGCAACCTTTACTGAGTATGCCGTTCCGTTTATGGCAGTCGGTTATATTATTCTTGCGCTACTGATCATGTTTGCAAACTTTAGCATGATTCCACAAGTATTCGGTGCTATCGTTGGTGATGCCTTTACCGCGCAAGCAGGTTTTGGTGCCGCTATTGGTTGGGGCGTGAAACGTGGTATTTACTCTAATGAAGCCGGTCAAGGTACAGGCCCTCACGCTGCATCAGCAGCTGCGGTCGATCACCCAGCGCAGCAGGGTTTAGTACAGGCATTCTCCGTCTACGTTGATACTCTGCTTGTTTGTTCTGCAACTGCCTTTATGATCTTGTCTACTGGCATGTACAACATCCAAGGCGAGTTACCTGATGGTCAGTTCTTGGTTCAAAACGTCGCGGCGACTGTTGAGATTAACTCACCATCGTTTACACAAATGGCGATGGAATCAGTCTACGGCACCTTTGGTAACACGTTCATTGCGGTAGCGGTATTCTTCTTTGCCTTTACTACTATCTTGGCATACTACTACATCGCTGAAGTGAACATCTCCTACCTCACCCGCTCTATGGGTCGCGGCGCGAGTAAAGCCGGTCAGTTCATCGTTAAGCTTATCATCATGTTTATGGTGGCATACGGCGCGCTCAACAGCTCAGGTTATATCTGGGGTCTTGGTGATGTTGGTGTTGGCTTGATGGCTTGGCTCAATATCGTCGGTATCATTGTTATCTTCTTTGTGGCACGTCCTGCTATCGATATCCTACGCGATTACGAAGCACAGCTCAAAGCGGGCGGCGGTACAACTTCTAAAAGATTCGTCTTTGATCCTAAGAAATTTGGTATCAAAAACGCGACTTATTGGGAAGAGCGTCATCTAGCAGAGCAGCAAAGAGTTGCAGCTGATCCATTACGTAAAGATCTTAAGTAATCTCTACGTATTAACACAAAAAAAACCCGAGATTAAGTTTCGGGCTTTTTTGTGGATGTTGTATAAACCATTCAAAGATATAAAAGATAAGCTATAAAAAGATGGACAACAAAAAGCCCAACTACTAGAGCTGGGCTTTTTTCGTATTAAATAGTAATCGTATAAAATAACAGTTATCTAAACCAATAGTTACTCTGGCATGAGTACCGCATCGATAGTGTGCACTACGCCGTTGGTCGCCATAATATCGGTACCAGTAATATTAGCAGTGTTACCCGCTGCATCAGTGATAACGTTAGCATCGCTGATATTGATAGTAGCACCATTTACGGTAGTAACATCTGTACCGTATGGAATCTCAGCTGCCATAACGACCATAGGTAGGACGTGATAAGGCAGTACGCTATTTAGCAAATCAGTGTTTGCTAAAAGCTCTTCTTTAGTGACGCCAAGCTTTTCAAGTACTGGTGCAAACGCATCGTCAGTAGGGGCAAATACCGTATAAGTACCTGCATCCATTAGCATAGTATCTAGGCCAGCTGACTGTAATGCTGCAGTCAAGATAGTTAGATTGTCATTACCTGCTGCAATTTCAGCAATACTTTGAGTTGCCATAGTGTCAGCCATAGGATCGGCTTCTACCATTGGCTCTGCCATAGGTTCAGTCTCGACCATCGGCTCAGTTTCAACCATTGGCTCTTCGACTGGCTCAACAACGGTTTCGGTATCGTTACAGGCAACTAAAGTTACTGCAGATGCCGCGATAGCTAGTGATAAAAATGTTTTCTTTAACATAAAAATTTCCTTTTAAAACAAAATTGAGTCATACCCCATTTATAGATAAGTAACCGTACAAATGATGGATTAGACTTTGTGTTGATGAATGGATGGATTAAACAAAACAAGCGGATGGTTTAATGAATCGCTGACATCTACCGAGACATCAGCTCTTTTACAGTAATGGCTTACAATCAATTTAGTAGTCTATTGATCTGACTACGCTATCAACTTAGCTGCGCTATTAACTTAACCTAATACAGTAATTATTGTGGCATTAAAACTCTGTCAATAACGTGTACAACGCCGTTGCTCGCTGCGATATCTGTTTTGATAATGCTCGTCGTACGACCCATCTCATCCATCAATTTACCTTGTGGCGTAATGACAAGAGTGTCGTTGCTCAGCATAGTATAGTTACCTGGCTTCACATGCTTTTGATATACTGGGGTGTTACCCTTGATCACATGATAAGTCAGAATTTTGGTCAGTAATGGCTTGTTTGCAAAGAGTTGCGCCTTTGTCATGCCAGTCTCTTGTAGTGCTTGAGCGAAGGCGGCATTGGTTGGGGCTAATACGGTATAGCTTGCGCTCGTATCAGACAGTGCGCCAGCTAAACCTGCAGCTTGCACCGCTTCTACTAAGATAGAAAAATCAGCATTACTCTGCGCAATTTGAACGACATTCATATCTGACATGGTCTGATTTTGCATAGCTTGTTTTTGCGCTGGCGTTTTCATAGGCATAGAGTCAGCTGCCATCATATTATTACAGGCACTCAATCCTAATAAAGACACTGCTAAAGTACTGATTGTAGCGATTTTAGTAAGTTTCATATTCGTATCCCTGATTATTTTATTAACGGTTATATGCTTAGTATGTCCTATATAAGGTAGTTATTCTCAAAGTTAAGAGAACTTGATTAAAAATTTTAATCATATTCAACAAACTTATAAGTAGTACTAATGAGAAGCAAATCCTTATAAACGTAAATTAACATATTGGTTCGAAGTGTCACTCTGTGTTTACGCTACTTTTTGTAATACCCCTGTAAGTTATGTCTGTTTTTTACCCTAATTAGCAGATTTTGTAGAAACTTACTCTTTATTTGCTCACTCTCGTAAACCGCTTAAAATGCTTATAGAAGGGTATGGCTAGCAACGCCTGCTCGAATACGCCAATTTTCATGTTAAAATGCGCTAACTTTTAATTCTGCGCTTTTGCACTTATCCCTTTATAACATCAATAACATAAGCCTTACTCCTATGACATCGACAACGCCTCAAAACGATAGCAAGCAGCAAACCACTACTTCTAGCGATGATTTTGTATTAACGCCGCCTAGTGTATTCCCTTATAAAGAACAACAACTTACGGCACGCACCCGCATTGAAGCTGAAATGGCAAAACGTATTTTGATGCTCGATGGGGCGATGGGCACTCAGATTCAGACCTATAAATTAGAGGAAGAAGATTATCGCGGCGAGCGCTTTGCTGGTATTGAGCAGGACGTACGTGGTAATAATGATTTGCTCGTGCTGACGCAGCCGCAGATGATCAGAGATATTCATAATGACCACCTCGCTGCTGGCGCTGATATTATCGAGACCAATAGCTTTAATGGTACGCGATTATCGATGGCGGACTATGATATGGAGTACCTCGTACCAGAGCTCAATATCACCGCTGCTCAGATAGCGCGCGAGGCCGCTGATGGGTTTACGGCAAAGAATCCTGATAAACCGCGCTTTGTCGCAGGCGTCATTGGTCCAACATCGCGCACATGTTCGCTATCGCCTGATGTCAATGATCCCGCTTATCGTAACGTGACCTTTGATCAGCTGGTTGATAACTACCGCGAAGCCACCCTTGCACTGATCGAAGGCGGTGTTGATATTATCTTGATTGAGACTGTGTTCGATACGCTAAATGCCAAAGCTGCGATATTCGCCGTCACTGGCGTCTTTGATGATATTGGGTTTGAGCTACCCATTATGATCTCAGGTACCATTACCGATGCGTCAGGTCGCACCCTATCAGGGCAAACGGCAGAAGCCTTTTATAATTCAGTACGTCACGCCAAGCCACTATCGGTAGGTTTTAACTGTGCACTCGGTGCCGATGCGCTGCGCCCGCATATTCAAACGCTCTCCAATATTGCTAATGTCCATGTCTCAGCCCATCCCAATGCCGGCTTGCCTAATGAGTTCGGTGAATATGATGAGACTCCTGAGCAAACGACAGCCTTACTCGAAGGCTTTGCTAAAGCGGGTATTTTAAACATCGTTGGCGGCTGCTGTGGTACCACCCCTGAACATATTCGCCTAATCGCTGAGATGGTCGCCAATTATTCGCCGCGTGTTATCCCTGAGATTGCGCCTGCCTGCCGTTTGTCTGGTCTTGAGCCGTTTAACATCACCCCTGATAGCCTATTTGTCAACGTCGGCGAGCGTACTAATGTCACAGGCTCAAAGAAATTCTTGCGCTTGATCAAGACTGAAGCCTATACCGAGGCACTAGACGTCGCCCGCGATCAGGTCGAGGGCGGCGCGCAAATCGTCGATATCAACATGGATGAGGGTATGCTCGACTCCAAGCAGGCGATGATACATTTTGTCAACTTGGTCTCAGGTGAGCCAGATATCAGCCGCGTGCCATTGATGATTGACTCCTCGAAATGGGACATCATCGAAGAAGGACTTAAACGCACGCAAGGCAAATCGGTGGTCAACTCTATCTCACTCAAAGAAGGTCACGAAGAATTCGTTGAGCGCGCTAAGCTGTGTATGCGCTACGGCGCCGCGGTTATCGTCATGGCATTCGATGAGGACGGTCAGGCCGATACCTTTGAGCGCAAAACTGAGATTAGCCAGCGCAGCTATGACGTACTCGTTAACGAGGTCGGTTTCCCATCTGAAGACATTATCTTTGACCCCAATATCTTTGCAGTCGCCACCGGTATCACCGAGCACAACAATTATGGCGCAGACTTCATCAACGCCACAAAATGGATCACGGACAACCTACCTAATGCGATGGTATCAGGCGGCGTCTCTAACGTCTCCTTTAGCTTCCGAGGTAACCCGATTCGCGAAGCCATCAACTCGGTATTTCTTTTTCATGCGATTCAAAATGGCCTGACCATGGGTATCGTCAACCCCGCTATGCTTGAGCTATATGACGATATTCCAAAGGAAGCGCGCGACGCTATCGAAGATGTCATGCTCAATCGCAATCAAGGCGAGAGCGGTCAAGATGCGACCGAGCGCCTAATGAGCGTCGCCGAAAACTACCAAGACGGCGGCAAGAAAAAAGACAGTACCGTCGATATGAGCTGGCGTGAAGGTACGGTTGAAGAGCGTATCGCCCATGCGCTAGTCAAAGGCATTACTACCTTTATCGAAGCGGATACCGAAGAGGCCTGGAAAAAATACCCCAAACCGCTAGAAGTCATCGAAGGGCCACTCATGGACGGGATGAATATCGTCGGCGACTTATTCGGCGCGGGTAAAATGTTCTTACCGCAAGTGGTCAAATCAGCGCGGGTGATGAAGCAGTCCGTCGCTTGGCTCAACCCCTATATCGAAGCGGAAAAGGTCGAGGGCGAAGTCAAAGGTAAAATCCTGATGGCCACGGTCAAAGGCGATGTTCATGATATCGGTAAAAACATCGTCGGCGTGGTACTCGGCTGTAACGGCTATGACATCGTCGATCTAGGTGTCATGGTACCTTGTGAGACTATCCTTGATACTGCAATCAGAGAAAAAGTCGATATCATTGGTTTGTCGGGTCTAATTACCCCAAGTCTCGATGAAATGGTCTACGTCGCCAAGCAAATGCAAGAGCGCGGCATGACCCTGCCGTTAATGATTGGCGGTGCCACGACCTCTAAAGCGCATACCGCGGTCAAGGTCGAACCACAATACCAAAACGATGGTGTCATCTATGTGGCTGATGCCTCGCGCGCGGTCGGCGTGGTCACCAAACTGCTCTCCAAAGAAAACCGTCAAGAGCTGCTCGATGAAACCCGCGAAGAGTACATCAAAGTACGCGAACGTCTGGCGAAGCGTCAACCTAAAGCGGCTAAGCTGTCTTATGCCGAATCGATTGAAGCGGGCTTTAATTATGATTGGGCCAACTATACCCCGCCTGTGCCGAACAAACTCGGTCAGGTGATATTGGACGACTACCCTATCACTGACTTGCTGCCCTATATCGACTGGACGCCGTTCTTCATCTCTTGGGGTCTGGCTGGCAAGTATCCCAAAATATTGCAAGATGACGTGGTTGGTGAAGCGGCGCGTGATCTGTTCGATAATGCCAATGATCTGATGCAAAAGATGATCGATGAAAAGCTCATCGTCGCCAAAGGCGTGTTTAAACTTATGCCTGCGCGTCGCACCAGTAGCGATACGATTACCGTGTACGACAGAGCGCTCGAAGATGGCGGACAAGCCACGCATACCTTTGAGCATCTGCGTCAGCAAAGCGATAAAGCCAGTGGCAAGCCTAACTTTAGCTTAGCAGACTTTATCTCACCTTTAGAATCCGCTAACGATCATATTGGCGGATTTACCGTCTCTATCGTTGGCACTGAAGACTTGGCTGATAAGTATAAGGAAGCTGGCGATGACTATAACGCGATCATGGTACAAGCGCTGTCTGATCGCCTCGCCGAAGCCTTTGCTGAGCATTTGCATGAGCTCATCCGCAAAGACTATTGGGGCTATCAGGCCGACGAGAGTTTAACCAATGATGAGATGATCAAAGAAAAATACGTCGGTATCCGCCCTGCCCCGGGCTATCCTGCCTGTCCTGAACATACGGAAAAAGGCAAGCTGTTTGATTGGCTGGGTACGGTTGAGGCTATCGGTACGACTTTGACGGAGAGCTACGCGATGTGGCCGGCGTCTTCGGTCAGTGGGTTTTATTACTCGCATCCTGAGAGTGAATACTTCAACGTCGGAAAAATCAGCCGAGATCAGTTAGAGGATTATGCTAAGCGTAAGGATTGGGATATTAAGACGGCTGAGAAGTGGTTAAATCCGAATTTGTAGGAATATAGGTTATATGCATGGAAGATATTATTAAGCTTTGGTTTAAAGAAGGATACACGGATTTCGATTCGAGCGATGGCTTGAATCGAGACAATCCATTCGAGTTAAAACGCTTGAATATAATAGTTGGAGCCAACAATTCTGGCAAAAGTCGTTTTATGAGAGAGCTTATATTCAAGCTAAAAACAAATAGTGTAGAATTCAAACCTCCTCAAGTTTATACAGACTACATCTTAATCATAAACAGTTTTATTAATTCGTACTCTTCAAGTGATCAATTCGAAGTATTAGACAATTCTTTATATAGCTCAGAACATATTGTAAGAGAGTGGCAAAGCACTGGTTCTTCACTTGTCGATATAAGAAAAAGGATTGAAGCGCATCTTACGTATAGTACTAGTTCGATTAAACACGGTACTTTAGAATATGAAATAATTAGCAAAACTCCTCAACATAAGCTAAAAGAATTTATAGTTAAAATAAAAGAGCTAACTGAAGGCCTAAATGAACTTCAGAATGATTTAGACACTTTAAGTCTTAAATCTTTAATGTTTTTCTACATCGACAGCTTGAGAAGCTTAAGAAAATTGAATTCACAAACAATCTCTACTGATGATGAATCCGAACACTACCCTTTACTTTTTAGAACACTCACTGACTATAGTTTTGAGAAAAATGAAATAATATCAGGTGAAGATTTTTTTGGTTTACTAACTGATTCACTGTTAGGTAAACCTGATGAACGCCAAAGAATTCAAAGCTATCAAGAAAAATTGTCTCACTATTTTTTCAATAATGAAACTATTACCATTATTCCCTATTTAAAAACCGATACTATAGAAATTAAAATTGGTAATGAAGAACAATTCCCTATTTCACAGCTTGGTGATGGTTTACAGCAAATCGTCATTCTTACCTATAAAGCTTTTTTGACTACCGAACCGTCCTTTTTTTTCATCGAAGAGCCAGAAATGCATTTGCACGCAGGCTATGTTAAGCAATTGATGAAGTTCTTGCTAAACGAAACTGACCACTACTATATGGCTACCAGTCACTCTAACTATCTGCTTGATATGATTAATGAGGATAATCGAATTGCTTTATACCGTGTGGACAAAGAACACAGAAATGGTGAAGAAAATAAATATGAAACCGTTATTAAGCGCTGTGATGGTGACCGCACTATATTACAAACCTTAGGTGTATCTCCTTCTTCAGTCTTCTTGGCGAATTGCACAATTTGGGTAGAAGGTATCACTGACCGTCTCTACTTTGTTCAATACTTAAAGAAATATCTAGAAGAGCTAAAAGAGATTGATAAAACTAAATGGGAAGACTACTCACGCTTTATCGATGGTTACCATTATACGTTTGTGGAGTATCAAGGTTCGAACTTAGAGCATTGGGATTTTGAGATTGACTCTTTAAAATCAGTTGATAGCAGTAAGAATAAGGGGTTATACGCTGTACTTTCAACATCAAGTGCTTTAGTAATAGCCGATGCTGACTTGAAAGAAAAACCTAGGTTTAATGAACTTGAAAAACAGCTAGGAGATAAGATCGTTATCACTCAGGGTAAAGAAACTGAGAATACATTACCCAAAAACTTACTAATTAGAAAATTCTTCAAATTGTGCCCTAATAATGGGTTGGCTAATCAAGGGAACACGACGAAGCTAGCTTTCAGCGACGAATATGAAAGGTATTTTAAAGATAGCTATCAAACATCACCTAAAGGTATAGGTAAATATTTTGATAGGGTCTTAGAAAGAATGCGTACGAATGAAGTTTTCCCTCAGCTAAAAGCTGATGAAAAGTCTTTTTCCTTTTCAGATGGAAACCAAGGCACTATTAAGGGTAAAACTAGTTTCTGCCAAGACATAGTTGAGCTGATGCAGAGTGATCGATGGAAACTAACACAATCAGCAACAGAATTGTGCGAATCAATATTTCAGCATATAAAGGCTAACAATCACTAGTTTAGAATTTTGGAATGAACAATACATCGTACAAAGCTTCTATACTGTCGTATTTAGTGAATTGTCCTTTATTAATAGTGCGTATGTTAGGTCGCTCAGCCTTTACTCCCTCCGCATTACCTTTAGTATGTTTTGCTACTTTAGCATTTTCTAATCCGTTTAATGGCTGTCCAGCTTCAGACCCAAAGAAGTAGAAAGATTTTAACTCTAATGTATCTTCATCAAATACTATCCAAATTACACATCCTGAGGGCTTACTAGCTAAACGAGTATTGATGTTCTGTCTAGAAGTTTTTCCACCTATTTTTGAAGCTTTAAGCTGAATATGACGGATGATATTGTCATATTCCAGAACAACGTCACAACCTGCGTTATCGACTTCTGGTTTCATAACTTCAAGCTGACAATCACCTTTTATCCATGACAACTTTAGCATTTCACTAATAAATAAATGTTCAATCAGTTTCTCTCGAAAGCTTGAATGTTCGAAGTGTTTACTCATAATTTACCTTATATTCTTTGAAATATTTTATCTTATTAGACTTATCTTGATTAAATTTATAGCATTGCTATAATAGCTTCAACAGCACCGCCACCTCTATCTTCCTCCTCTGGCAACATTGGGTTAGAAAACGTGGCGGTTTTCTATTATCTTGATGTCAGCTCAATCTGTCTTATCCTTCCCCCGCCGACACTTCTCAGAACAATAAATCACTTGCTCCCAATCCTTCTCCCATTTCTTACGCCACGTAAAAGGTCGCTGACAAACCGGGCAGATTTTTTGTGGTAGGTTTACCTTTTTATGCGCCATAATCATGCCTTGTGTCTCATATAAAGCTGGGCTAAAAGCACCAGCCTACAACCACCGTGAGTCTCAAACTTAGTGTTTGCCATTCACTTCTGATGACTGACATTTTCAAAGGTCTTTACCCTTCGACATTGATCGGAGCAATAGACCATACTTTCCCAGTTTTTATCCAATTTCTTCGTCCAGCTAAACTCGCGCTCGCACACTGGACATTCTTTTTTGCGGACGTTCTTCTTTTTATGCGCCATGTTTCGCCTTATCCTACTATAGAGTTATCAAGGGGTGCGTAGAGCGCACCCGAAGTCTGCTATGAGCTATGCTCGTCAAAGATTTTGTTGAGCTGATTGAGGCTATTGACGATGAGTTTGCCAGATTGATCCGTGCTGGTATCGAGAGCGATTTTCTCATCCATGCGAATGGCGAGTGGCTCTAGCGCTTGTTTGAGCGCATTGGTCATCAGCTCAGTTTGCTCAGTGAGATCAGTGCTCAAAGCTTGATCGTCAGTACTAGTCGATAGACTTTGAGCTATTTGCTGCGCTAGTTGTTCAACCGCGCTGACCAGTTGTACCATCAACGCTTTTTGCATGTCGTGATTTTGCTTGAGGTACTCGCTTTCTTCCTTTTCAGCATTGTGGTCATGCTTATAGATTTGCGTGAGCTGGTTGATGCTCTTCTCAAAGCCACTATCGATGCTCTCGCTGACGACTTTGGCGTTATTTACAAAACCTGTGATAACGCTATCGGCGAGCCGTTTTTGTGCTTCAAGCTGCGCATCTCGTTTGGCTTGCTCTGCTGACTCATTTAAACGCGCGAGTTGCTCAGGGTCGTTTTGGCTAAGGTAAGTATCAAACTGGCTGCTGATAGCGTTAAAGCCACTGGCTAAATCAACGAGTTGCGCGACAATACGGGCACCGACGTCGCCATCTTCCCCGCCCATAGCTTTATTACGTAAAAAGTCCGCTTTGATTTGTGCCCAGCGCTCGGCCTCATCCGCAGTCAATTCGCCACGCATCTCCGCAAGCTTAAGCAAGTTACTCTCTGCGCCTTGGGTCAATAGTTGCGACTCGCCTAGATAGTGATCGTCGATAAGCTGGTTTAGCTCTTCTTTATTCATCACCGCCGATAGCTTTTCGGTCATTTTGTTCATGTTGCGGTAGCTGCCTTGCAGTTTAAATATTGGCTCGACGCGATATTTATCATCTTGTGAGGCGGAGGCAATGTAGGCTTGGTTGACGTCAAGGATGACCTCTTGCACCGTGAACATATGACGCAGGATAGCGATAATCTCGTTAATCTCCGAGGTGCTATACGGGTAGGTCAGCTCGCTGCTTTGCGCTTGTGCAAGATTGGCATTATCAGCCTTGGCCATCTTAATCAGACGATGGACGTCGCTCAAATCACGATTGGCAAGTGGTGCGAGGACTTTGTTTGAGGTCAGTGAGTTTTCGATATAACTGAGCGCAAAGACTTCCTCCATTCCGCTCATGATATCACCCAAATTATAGATGTCGGCACGGTTGGCGAGCATGTCAGGGACTTTAAAGGCCTCACCGCTTTCGGTGTACGGGTTACCCGCCATGACCACGCAGAACTTCTTGCCACGCATATCATAAGTTTTGCTTTTGCCTTGCCAGACGCCATCTATACGGCGTGTGCCATCGCCTAAAGAGATAAACTTCTGCAAAAACTCAGCATGAGTATGCTGGATATCGTCAAGATAGAGCATGACGTTATTGCCCATCTCAAAGGCCAAGTTGATTTTATTCAGCTCTTCACGCGCGGTGGCATTGGGCGCTTTTTCGGGGTCGAGGGAGGTGACATCATGACCGAGTGAAGGACAATTAATCTTCATAAAGATTAAGCCCAAACGATTCGCCACGTATTCCATCAAGGTGGTTTTACCGTACCCTGGTGGCGATATCATCATGAGGATGCCCATCAGATCGGTACGTTTGTCCTCGCCGACCGTTCCCATTTGCTTAGCAAGATTATCACCGATCAGAGGTAGATAGCTCTCGTTAATCAGGCGGTTACGCACAAAGGATGACAGTGGACGTGGCATAAATTCGTCCAGTCGCAATTCCTCTTTGGCGTCGTGCAAAATCTCTGAGCGCATGGCAAGATAGCGCTTGTAAGCAGGTATAACTTGGGTATCGTGATGGTGCAAACGGCTTAAGAAGTCATCGACGGCAAAGGTCAGTGTTTGGCTGTGAATGCGCTCGTGCTCGCCTAATAAGTTATCAACTTGTATCTCAAGTGAGACGTCACCGACACTGCGCGCAAAGCTCGCCACTTGATTGAGCGGATTATTAAGGCTGGTCAGCGAGGTAGCGGCTGAGAATGACAAGGTGGATGGCGTGCTAGTCGCTCCCTTGTTGCCTGCGCCTTTATTCAAGCTCACGCCAGAATCAATCAGACGCTGTACCAAGGCTTCGCGCTGACTATCTGTTAATTGGGTGAGCAAAATTGCAATCGCTTCGGGCACGTAGTGGCGACCGATATCTAAGTGCTGTTGGCGTAGCGCTTGTTCTTCGTCTAGCTTGGCACGCTGCTCTTCACTGAGTTCTGCATCGTCGTTATTTATACTGCTGGCATAAGTCTTATCCAGCAGGGCATGAAACCAGGTAGCTAGTAGCTCATAGGCTGATTTGGGTTGAAAGCCCAGCTTACCGATTGCGTATGTGAGTTGTTCAAAGCCAGCCTCTTTAGCATTTGATGCGCTATTGAGCGTTTGGGTCAGCTGCTCGCATAATTGCTGCGCTTGCTGACTGGTCAGCCAGTTTATTGCAACATCAGGGCTACCCGACTGCCCCATGACGCTGACCAAATACTCACAAGCCAATTGCACGTAGCTTTGTTTAAAGATATTGGCATTATGAATATTGCTAGCGCCTAGCTCCGAATGTGTCTCTAGGGTCGCCTCTACACTCTCTTGCTTACCGTCGTAAGTGGCGACAAACTCGCGCATGACCTGCGTCATATCTTCTACTAGCAAGACTTTGGCAGTATCACTACCGAGGCTGCGGCGCAACTGCTCAGCAATCACAGCTCTATCCGTCCAGTTGCGCGCGCGCGTAAGCACTGACTCATTCAACCAGTTGTCATAACCAAATTGGCGCAGACCCTCTAACCCTAACGCCTGCACAAGACCCAACTGCCAATAAAACAGCTGCGCCAATCCCCGTACTTGCGGGGTATAAATGAGCAATCCCGCCTCGCGTAGGGTCGGTAGTATCTGTAGCAATAACAGCGTGGCATCGTGATCATGAATGCCCTTGTCATAGCCGAGCTGATAACGCGGCGTAGCATAAGCTTTGACTAGTTTGGCAAGTGGGCTGTTGTCAATGCTATCCATGCCACTCGCAGTGTCCGTTTCATCAAGAGCCTGATATAGGCGCGCCTCAGTGATGCCGTCTTGGTTATTTTTTGCGCTCTCGATAATGCTATAAGCCAGATACTCGCCGCGGTAAACCGTATCGGATTCTGAGGCAATACTGATATCCCAATACGGACGCAAAGCGTTTAATTCGGCATTGTCCAATACTTCATAATAATCGGTGCCTGTCAGGTGCAAATTTAGTACGCGCTTGCCATCATTCTGCTGGCGACTGAGCAAGGTCAAATCGAGCGGCTGAGTATTAACCGAAAAACGGTGCTTGCCAAGCTTAATAATTTGACCGCCCTCTTCAAACAAGTCGGACTTGTCTTTGAGGCTTTTGTAGCTCTCAATCTGAATCGCTTTGAGTCGTGCATCGATGTCATCGGCTTTGACACTAAAGCCCATCTCTTGCAAGCTCTTAGCGATGCCGCGTACCTTTTGTACCAGGCCATCAGCAGCAAAGTAAGTATTGAGTGACTCTTCATCCTTGAAGCCTGTAACACCTGTACTTTGCGTACGCTTTTTGATGCTATCTAACATGCGCAGCGCACCATCGCCTAAGTTTTGCGCTTTGCGATTGCGGGCGTCGAGCAATTGCTGTTTGTGATTCTCAAACGTATCGTAAATCTCTTCACGCTTAGCAATGATATCGGCTAAGAACTGATCGCCGCCACCGATCTCAGGGTCAGCAAACTGACTCTCCAGCTCCTCTAATTGCACCAGCAGCTTTGCCATTTGCTCATCGGACTTCTCAGGCGTATTGGCAATCGACAAGGCATTGGCGATGGATTGACCGAACAGCTTGAACTGCGCGCCAAACTGCGCGACCGCTTCGGCGGAACCTAAATTTTTGCGTTTGTGATTGAGCTTAGCTTTACTTTGATTGAGGCTTGAGTAAATGGTCGAGATGTCATCTATGATCTGCGTGCGCACCGTGGCATCAGCGACATCTAATGTACCAAGTAATTCAGTGAGCAAATCAAGCCCTTGCGCAGTCTCGTCAATTTTATCTAATACTGGCTTTAGCTCGGCATTGGTTTCTGCGGAATTTAAGCGCTCGCTGACATCCGCCAATATGCCCTCATAACTCGCTAGCGCCTCATCAGCGCTTAAAAATACGACTGTCTGTTCGGCAAGCTCGCTCTCGGCAGTCTCTAACTGGGTTTTTAGTGACTCCAGCTTGTCACTGTCTAAATAACGCAGCTCCTCTAAGCTAACCAAATGGCCTTTTTGCCGTCTGATATTGGATAACTGCTCGACATAATCGCTAGCAGACTCAAAGGTAGTGATCTTTATCTGGCGCAGGATTTCATCTTGCTTGGCTTGGGCGTCCGCTAATGCCTTTTGGGTTTGCTTTTGGATACTTTGGACTTTGGCGAACTCATCAATGACTAGCTCAGCGGTCTCGGTGACCTCGCGGATACTACCTGCAATCTCATTTAAATCAGGCTCGGATAGCCAATAGTAGTTATCGAATAAGCGACTGGTATTATCCGCTAATTCCTCATAGAGCTTTTGTGAGACGCTTTGATTGTCGATCAGGCGGGTAATGCTGTACAGATCAGAGATGCCGCGCACCAGTTCTTTATTGCCGATTTTGCCATAGAAGCTGGTGCTCTCAGGCAGCTCACTGATGTACTCGGCTGACGCATAGGGCGTGTGCCATATCTGCATGGGGTGAATACGTGACGGCTCACTTTGAGCCGTGAACAGCACCAAACGGCCATTCTCTGCCAGTGCCATGCCGTTACAATAAATGGGATTGGCCAACTGCTTTTTGATAAGGTTGTAGGCAAATAGCCCAGTGACGCCCAAGTCTCTGTCATAAAACAAAAACAGCACATCCTCACCGTTTGGGGAGACAATGCGGCGCTTAAACTTTAGGTTTTTGTTATTACCGCTGCTGGTATTGCCATCGCCGTTATTGCTCTCAAACAGCTTATACTCGCCCGTTTGCAGGTAATAGCCCCCTGGGAAGATAATGCCGTGATCCTCAGGCAATTGCACACAAGACTGTCCGATAGCGTCCAAGCGTAGCACCGCTTCGGTCAGGGTGTTATAGACAAAGTAGCGGTAATTATCTTCGCGATAAGGTAGAATTTTGAGAAGTATTAAACTGCCAACTTTGGCATAATGAATCTGCGCATCGGTCAGCGATTGAGTACTATCACTGACAGGCTCATTATAGATACCTTGACCTGACTGCGTATTGTTCTCAATCTTAATGGTCAGATTACCACCGACCGTCTCCACAAATATCGTATCTAAGATATTCATGTGCGGGTATTTACCATTGATCATCTGCTCACGCGTGGTCTCTATCCACTCAAAATCATAAGCGGGCGGCAGTTCGATATCGCGCTCACCGCGGTTATCGACATAGGCCACCTGCGCCGGTTCTGGCGTACCCTCGCTAAAGTCTAAGGCAAAGCGAAACACCCGAATATCAGTGATACGCTCACCGATCTGAAACGCTAATAGCAGTTTGCTGTCTTTTACGGTGATTTGGATCAGGCGGGTTTGCTTATAGTAGCGATACAGCTCATTGAAATCTTGGACGAAGTTATCTTGATCCAAAAACGTACCCGTTAAATCGACCTCCTCTAACTGATACTTTTGCTCAGTGCTCGATGCTAAATCGTCATTTTCAGGCTCTATAAGACGATAAAGCGATAGCACGTCTTTGATATTGCTGGCACGTTTGAGCCCCATAAAGACGTTGTAGCCAAATAGTAGATAGTCGCCTACTTGCACCATGTCCTGTGCCACGCAGTTGTATTCAGTACGAATACGCGTGCGTGCGATGACTTGCATCTGTGTGCTACCAAACTCTTCTAAGCGGGCATTATTAAGGGTCGCTGTTTGAGCTTGTAGACGGCTGCCTTGCTCAGTTAAGCGGCGTTTGATCAGCTCATAGGCATTGCCTGAGGCGACGGCTTGGTCCGTTTGCTGGGCCGAATGAGGCGTGCTGTCTGAAGGGTTTGGGTTTTGCGTATCCGCCATCGTGAGTCGTCCATTTCTGTTTTTAGACAATAAGAGAATTTTGGGCAATAAAGAAAATAAGAAGGCTTTGGCTCGTCTAAAAAAACGCGGGTAAGATACTAAGATACCTAAAGCATTTTTTTAGACTAGCCAACTCAGTATTGCTTGAAATTTGAGTTGACGTAGGGTGTGGTTAGCGCAGCGTAACCCGCCTCACGTATAATTCCAACAGCCAAAGGCGGGTTACGTTTAGTCCTCACTCTCTACGAGAGCTTGGCAAAACTAACCCACCCTACGCTAAATCAGAGAAACCAACACTATATTGAATTTATTAATAATTAGTCGTTATGTTTAACAGACTCATCATTTGACTTATTAACCTTATTCATAACCTGATTGGCCATCACCCCATTGATGATACCGCTGAGCGTATCGGACTTGCCAGCGAGACCATCGATGGCTTTACCGATAGAGAGTGACTTGGCGAAGTTATCAAAGAAGTGCTCCTCGCCACCGACAATATCGATTTTGGCTTTTTGGAGCGCCACTGCCAGTACTTCAGCATTTTCTTTGGCAATCTCTTTACCCGCGTCGATAGACGCCATCGCTTCTTGCAATGCGGTCTCAAGGCTCATGCGGAACTCTTCGTGCTCGCGTGCTTCCTTACTCATGCTACCCATGGCATTGAACTTCTCGACCAGACCATCGGCCTCAGCTTGGAAGTGCGCGCGAGTGACTTCGGCTTTTGCCAGACCCACTTCACGCTCGGCTTTAGCATTGGATTCACCGCGAGCCGCAATAACGGCGGCGTCCGCCATTCCGATATCACGATCAGACTTGGCATTGGACTCACCACGTGCGGCGATGACCTCAGCATTTGCCATGCCTTTTTCGCGCTCTGATTGCGCTTCAGCTTGCCCTGTGGCTCTGATGATATTGGCTTTGGCGAGACCTTCTTTTTCTAAGGAGCCTGCTTTGGCTTCTTGAATAGCCGCCTCGGCGAAACCATGCGCTGACTCTTCAGCCTTGATGCCTTCTGCCATTTTGACTTTAGCTTCGGCGTCTTTGGCTGAGGCTTCTAGATTGGCATTAGCAAGGGTCATGATTTCAACCGCTTTGTGCTTAGCAGATAGCTCTTCGGCTTCGGCCTTTTTGACTTGACGGACTTTGATCTCTTCGGCGTCCGCTTCAGCGGCGAGGACGCGGGTTTGCTTATCACGATCCGCTTCACTGATTTCGCGGACTTCTTTAATGCGCTCTTCTTCTTGCGCCACTGACTTATCGACAACGATACGCTCACGGATGACGTTAGCGATTTCTTTTTTCTCAAGCTCAATCGCTTTTTCAGCTTCAATACGCTGCAGATCCACTTCACGCTCGCGCGAGACAATCTCTAAGTCTTGAGCGCGGGTGACTTTTTCTTGCTCAATGATCACCGCACGCATTCGGTTTTGCTCAGCGACTTCGATTTCACGTTGCTGGTTTTCACGTTGTACCGCTAAGTCTTGCTCCACCATGATGACCGCAGTTTCAGACTTTTTGCGCTCTTCTTCTTCAATTTTGCGCGTTTCAGCCGTCTCGCGAGCAATCACTGAAGAGATTTCACGATTTTGCTTGGCTTCGGCGTCCGCTTGTTGACGCTCAAGCTCAAGCATCGCCTCAACGGTTTCGACGTTTTTCTTTTTCACCGCCAGCTCTTCGTCACGTTCAAGCTCGTTGGTAATGATGTTTTGCGTCGCCGTCAGCTGCGTGATCTTTTTGATACCCTCAGCGTCCAAGATATTGCTGGAGTCAAGCGAGGCTTTTGGCGTTTGCTCTAAGTAATCAATCGCCACATCTTCTAGGACATAACCGTTAAGATCGTTGCCGATCTCTTGCACGATACTGTCACGAAACTCGCTACGATTTTCAAACAGCTTAACGAAATCAATTTGCTTACCGACCGTTTTGAGCGCTTCTGAGAACTTAGCATTAAATAGCTCATTGACCGCCACTTTGTCTGAGGCGCGCTCAACACCAACCGATTTGGCAACTTTAAGTACGTCCTCTTCGGTCTCGTTGACTCGCAAATAAAACGCCACGGTGATATCAGCACGCATATTGTCCGCGCAAATCAGTCCCTCTTTACCGCGGCGATCCACCTCTAGAGTGATTAATGAGATTCGCATCAACTCTTTTTTATTGATAATAGGCCAAACAAAGCCACCATCAAAACGCACGGCGATTTTATTCACGCCGTTAATAATAAGCGCCTTGCCCTGCTCAACCTTAAAATAAAAGGCTTTGAGCATGAGCAGCGCTGCCATAACGAAAACAAATGCCAGCACCACAACCACGCCGACGATAATGAGTATGTCCATATTTTTTCCTATAATTAAAACAAGCTATGCCACTATAAATGGCGATTATCAGTAACTTCTAATCTTTAACGCGTTCTACTCGGTAGGTATTGGCTTCTGCTAAATACTCAACCAACACGACTTTATCGCCTTGTTTAAGCGAATACTCTTGCTCACTGCTATCAGGGCGAATCTTGAGTATGAGTCCGGCGCCGCCATCACTTAATTGCGCCTCGCCGTGCTTGTCTGTGACGCTAAGCGTGCGCACGATGGCTGTTTTTCCGATATTGCTAATAGCGTTGCGCTTGGGAATTTTGGCGATGTTTTTGCGAATAGGGGCGATGATCAGGCCTGTCAGCCACATAGATACGACGAGTACCAATAATAAAGCGCCTGTACCAAACACCCAATACAAAATACCTGAGCTAATATAATCATGTAGTAAGCTGGTATAGACGTAGCTAAGCAGCCAACCGATGAGGCTAATTAGCGTTAAAATAATAATGAGCGGCACGCCGTATAACCCAAATTTGAGTAGCAATCCTGAAAAAAACCCTGCCGATGACACATCAGAGATATCGGCGCTATCACCAACATCTACGCTATCCATATCCACCATGCCGAGCAAAGAGACGATCCAATACAAGGTGACAAACATGACTAGACCGGTAAAGACAAGCGTCGGATACAAACTGATCTTGGTGATGAATAACAAAAAAGCGTCTTGCATGTGGTGCTCCTACGTTTTGCACTTGCTCAATGGATCTCTACTTATGTACCACTTGACTGTTAGTCATTGATTCCGCCAAACCCAACCTGTGCAAAAAAGCCTATCAGGCTTGAGCAATCGGGCTCAACTTATGTTTCTTTGTTAGTTATTATATAGGCAAAAATCAGTCTCTAGAGAAAATTTATGACCGATAAATGAGCGCTTATGCATGTTCACTGGCGACCCCAAACGGGCGCGCGCACAACCGTATCTGCTTGACTGCTAATCGTATAACTATTGCCGCCCGTCAATGAGGCAATCACTAAACTACTTCGAGTTGGATAAACAGCGTACTGCCCAGAGGGAGACAGGCGCGCCGGCTCATCAAGTCCCGTTTCAGCGAGATCGATCACCTGCCCTGTCGCCAAGATCATGACTGCCGCTTTGCGCCCATTGAGATACGCCATGCGTTGACCATCACCGCTCAGCTGCGGGCTTGCCGCATAGCCGCCAGTCGCTATAGGAGAGGCGCTACTACTAGCAAAATCATAACGATAGATACGCGGACGCCCTGCTCGGACTTTGTCACTGACATAAACGAAGCTTGCGCCGTCTGGAGCATAGCTTGGCTGCACTTCTGTACTCTTTAGGGTAGTCAGTTGACGCGTACTACCATCAATTAACGACAGCTCATAGATATCAGCGTTGCCGCCGACCGTTGAGCTATAAAGCATTTTTTTACTATCAGGTGAGAAGGAGGCGGATAGATTGCTGCCATTACTATTGACGATAAGATTGCGCGTTTGACGACTTAGATCATAGATATAAATCTTGGGCGGCTCGCGCATAGCTTGCTTACTGTAGGCCAGCAGCTGACCATCGGTTGACCATGCGGGCGCGTAGATATAGCCATTAAGCTGCTCAATAAGCTTTCGATCGCTGCCATCAGGACGGATAGTATAAAGCGTCGATATCTTACTTGCGCTCGCGCCTTGCTCCTCGACATAAGCGATACGGCCTGTGCGATCGATTATAGGCATAGCGGCGGTCAGTGGACTGCTGATGCTGGTATCGATAGTTGTTTTTGGGGCAGAAAGGGTTTGGCAACCGCTAACAAGGGTGATAGTCAGTAGCGCAAATAGTACCTGACTATTAAAAGAGAAAGCTTTTGGCATAACTGCAATCCAGTAGAGGGCTGTGAGTTACTCTAGTGTAACGCAATTGTTGCAAAAAAAATGCCCCACTATAGCGTGAGGCATCATTATAAAGTAGCTTTATGAGTCATCTATTGTCGCTAACTATTTAGCAACCGCTTTAAAATAAGCGACTTGATTGTTGTTACGAATAGTCAAAATAGGCACGTTATTGGCATTTTTATTAATATCATATTTGCCTTGTACAGTAGCCATCGTCGCAGTATCAAAGCTGGCTTGTGGCTCAGGACATTGCATAAGCGTGCTCATCATATTACCAAACTCAACGTTACTGTTAACGACTCTATATTCAGCGCCCATATTATTACAGGTATTCATAAAGGTAACGCGATTGGTACCCTCAGCCTCAAAGAAGTTCAGTGTTAAAGGTTTGGCAGGGTTATAAAATAGCTGAGATATCTGCTCGCCGTTGGCACGTTTGGCGTCAACGAGCTGCCAGTTGTAAGCTTGCAAAGCGCTAGTCGTTACAGGCTGCGCCGTAGGAGCGTTGACGGTAGGCGTCGTCTGACACCCTGCTAAAACGCCAACTGCAAGTGTACTTGTCATCAAGATTTTAGTCATGGTTTTCATAATATCTCCTAAATATCAGTAGTATTTAATTATTGTCTTATTTGTAGTGCTTAACTTGTAGTGCTAAACAATCTAGCTATTGTGCCTGACTAAACCATGTCTGTCATGAGCTATCCTGTATACGACGCGCCCCTACTTTGTACTTTGTTATATGTGTTTTGCTAATAAGGCTTGTCAGATGAGCTAATAGCTGCTAACTGCTCGCTTTAAATTCAGGCATAAAAAAACCCCACTAGTTTGTGAGGTCGTTAAACAAGTATTACTGATAATTAGATGACATCTGTACCTGTAATATCAGGCTGGTCGGTTGGCTGTGCCATCATCGACTGGCAACCTGCTAACATAGTCATCATTACGATACCGGTCATTAGTGCTTTGGTCAGGTTTTTCATTGAAGCTCCCTAAATGTTGTTATAAGTTGGTTTATGGGTACTCATATAAAAGTCGTTGTTGAATGTTAAACTAAAGCTACTCTTATATCAAAATACGAGGCTGCTACTTTAACTTCATGCAAGATGCATAAAAGTAACGAGCTTGTATTTCCATTAGCAACCGTAACTTATCTAAGTCTCAATCACAACTGTCTTTTATCTGACTAAAAGTTATTTAATGTTATTGAGAGGTCTCCTGTTTAAGAGCGGCATAACCCGTTAAGCGTTTACGTTCAGTCTCGCTAAAGAGTTGCTGCTCGAGTTGATTGATTTGAGTTTGTACGTTATCTGGATTTTGCGTTAATAGTTGCTGTTTTTGCACTTGATACTGGGTAAAGCGCTGATCAAAGTCAGCATCCTCGGCATCAAGCTTGGCAAGCCTTGTCGCCGCAGGTGCGCCAACGAGCTCACGGCGCATGTTATATAGCTCCTCAGGCGTGGCGCCGCGCGCTTTCATCTGCTTGCTGCGCTGCATTAGCTTTGCCATATTGACTTGCTGTTCGATATTGGTTTTGATCGCGCCATCAGGTAGCCGGCTAACGTAATCCTCTTGCGCCGCTTGCTTTTGCGCTGTACTCAGTTGCGAGTTTTGCTCAATTCTCATCATCTCAATATTATAGTCATCATACTCATCTTCACTCCCAAAAAACGCTTGTATAGTCTGGTCATCAAAGTATTGCTGACGCAAACGAGCGACGTCTTGTTTTTGCTGCATGACCATGTTTAGATCGAGCTCGCCATTTTGGGTGGCCTGCAATTGCAGCGTGCCATAGCGTTTTTGAATCTCAGGGATGGCTTTGAGATAAGCGACATACTGATGGTATAGCCCGATAGCTTGAGACGCCGCAGGTTCAGGGGTTACACTACGAATATAGCTCTCAACGCGGGCATGTATGGTCGCCTCATCCTCCTCTCCTAGCGCTGATAAAAAATAATCAAACAGTCGGCGCAGCCCTTCGGTCACCACTAGCTGACGATTTTCATCGATGATTATTTCGCCATCGACGTCCGTGCCTTGTAGTGAGCGCGGTAGATTCTCAAGTCCTGTAACAAACCGAGTATTGCCGTTATCAGCTACATTCTCTGCGACAACAGCGCTTGAGGAGTCGTTTAATATCTCACTATCGGTTGTTGTCGTTTGCATATTTTCGCTTTGTCTGTCACTTGATGTCGGTTTAAACCATAGAACAACAGCAATCAGCGCTGCGATGACAAGACCGATGACGACAAGTAATAAATAAGGGCGACGATCGTGTGACATAGTAGCGTTATCTTGTTATACGAACCAATGTTGATAAGTATTGATTAAGCTCTAACCAAAATATTTTGAATGAAATGCCTTTTGGCTAGCTATTATAGGTTTGCTTTTTTGAGACGATTGACCTGACTGCGATAGATAGTCGCAGGATTGGTCTCGCGCCATGATACTAGGCCCAATAGCTGATTGGCTGAATCTAAGTGATTCATTCTATAGTCATCACGAATGACGTAACCCAATCGGCTTGAGCAGACCGATACTAAGCCATCATTTTGATCCGCGCCAAAGGGGACACTAGTTGCTAGCAAAATAGGATCAGTGACATCAGTGAGATTGGTCAGTTGACCTTTGCCGCTGAACGAGTAGTAATTGATACCATTGATTTGCGTGCTCGTTGGCTGACCACAGTAGCGTGTTGGCATAGCGGCTGGGAATTTGGCGTTGAATTTAGCGGCGCCCTCAGTAGACAAAGCGACCAAAGCGTTCCAGGCGTCTTGTTCTTGCAGTTCAGTAACACTTACGCCTGAGCCAATATCAGTTGCTATGCCTAATAGCTTAAAGAGTCCAGCAGCAGCTTCTGTGACTACGCTATCCTCTGAGAGCTGCGACATAATAGCGTCAGCGGTCTTTGAGCCTTGTTCTGGGCTCGCCACGGCGGTCACTGATGACACGTACTCTGGTGCCACGCCAGCCACGTAACGAATATCGATACCGCCTTGGCTATGGCCTATCAGATTGACTTTTGGTTTGCCTGAGATGGCGGAGATAAGCTTGACCTGCTGAAGCAGCTGCTCGCCGCGTACTTCACTATTATTAGCCGCTGAGGTTTTGGTTGCATATACATCGGTGCCGCCGCGCATTAATGTCTGCGGAATACCATAAAAGTAATCTAACGCCCCAAATAATTTATTAAAACCGCCAAGACCGTGAGCTAACACCACAGGGCTCTTGGTATCGGTATAGCTTGAGGTAAATAACCTAGCGCCTGCCAACTGACAGCCGCTAGGTGCTGAACAAGTATAGTAAGTCGCAGCTTGTACCGAGGTTGATGACAGGGTCATCATGAGTAGGCCAGTACCTAGGCCACCAAGTACGGGTACAATTTTGCGCGGCGTGATAATAGCTTGAAAGGAGTGCTTGATTTTTTGCGTGGTTGACGTCATGACTACATCCTTGTTGTCGATAAATAACTTGCTGTCGATAAATAATGAATGACAAGGTATGAGCATTACTCACTTATATTGAGTAGGGCCGATACCATTGAAATTAGTGCAAATCCATTGCATGCTCAATTTACAGAGTACTTATATTTAGTAATAGTAACTATTTAGTAACAATAGGCTTATTATTTTAACTATTCATTATTTTTGCGTGACCTTACAGTCAAAGCTAAACATATAATCGGTAAAGACTTTTAGCAGACAAACCCTTATATGATTTTGGCAAAACCGCAAATAATCCATTCATGGTATAATTAGCATACTTCAACCCCCTAACGATAAGCATAATTATGATAACTAAAAAATCACTTATTCAGTCTCCTGAAGCGATAGAAAAAATGCGTGTTGCCGGTAAGCTTGCCAGCGACGTCCTCGTCATGCTCGATGAGCACGTCAGAGTCGGTATCAGTACCGAAGCGCTCAATCAAATCGCTCACGATTACATTGTCAATGAGCAAGGCGCTATTCCAGCTCCGCTCAATTACAACGGCTTTCCTAAATCAATCTGTACCTCAGTCAATCATGTGGTCTGTCATGGTATTCCTACCGATAGTAAGCTGCTTAAAGACGGCGATATTATCAATATCGATGTCACGGTCATAAAAGACGGCTATTATGGCGATACCTCAAAGATGTGGATCGTCGGCAAAGGCTCTATCATGGCTAAGCGCATTTGCGATGTCGCTCAAAAAGCGCTGTACGCTGGTATGAGCGTTGTCAAAGACGGCGCGCGTCTGGGTGATGTCGGCGCGGCCATTCAAGAAGTGGTCGAGCCTGAGCGTTTTAGTATCGTACGCGAGTTCTGTGGTCATGGTATTAGCGATACCTTTCATCATGAGCCGCAGGTGATGCACTACGGCAAAAAGGGCACAGGCTTTGAGCTCAAAACGGGTATGACCTTTACCATTGAGCCGATGATTAACCAAGGCACTTGGCAGACTAAGATACTACCTGATGAGTGGACGGCGATTACTAAAGATCGTAAACTCTCAGCACAGTGGGAGCATACCATGGTCGTGACCGATAATGGCTGTGAGGTCTTTACGACTCGACCTGAAGAAGATTTGAGCTTTTTGACGCAGTAATAAAGAATAGACCGCTTAGGCGGTCTTTTTTTTGGTTTTAAAGTGCGTTTTTATTTATTATTTACCTCTATAATTATCTTGCACCCCAACAAGTTTAACCCAAAGATCAAACGGGATACCCTTATGTTTAATTGCGATGTCGCGGCTGTCTACATTACTCCACTGCCCGCCTTACAGCCGCCTGATATGACTACCGATACGCCTTTATTGGTCGTAAGCGACCCAAGCAGAAAGTCGTTACTGGGCATTCCTGAGTGGCTTGCACAAATCAACGAGGACATCAGTAGCGGCGTTGTACGCGGTATTGACATACGCCAACTGGTCATCGCTCGCGCCTGTGCGATTGATGAGTTGCTCAGAGCCTTATTCTTATGGTTTGAGCTGGACAAAACCGACCTTGCGCTCTTTGCCACGGGGGGTTACGGTCGCGGCGAGCTATCCCTATACTCAGATATCGATATTTTACTACTAGCACCCAAAGAGATCAGCAAAGACGTCAGTAGTCGTATAGATCGCTTGGTGGCACTACTTTGGGATGTCGGTCTTGAACCTGCGCTCTCGGTGCGCACTACGTATGAATGCTTTGAGGCCGCAACAGATCACACGATTGCTACTGCTTTATTAGAGGCAAGACTATTAATCGGTAATGATGATCTCAAAGCCATACCCAAACGCGTGGTCAATGAGCAGTGGTCTCAGCGTGCTTTTTTTGAGGCAAAGATAGGTGAGGCCAAATCGCGCTATCTGCGTCACAATGCTACCGAATACAACCTTGAACCCAATATCAAAACCGCACCGGGCGGCTTGCGTGATATCCACATCGTCGGCTGGGTAACTAAGCGCTATTTTCGGGTTGGTAAGCTTTATGATCTAGTACAGCAGAACTTTTTGACCGAAAAAGAGTTCGATGAGCTAAATTTTGCCGAGGACTTTTTATGGCAGATACGCCATCATTTACATGAGCTAACGGGGCGCAACGAGAACAAGCTATTATTTGATTATCAGCGTGATATTGCACAGCGCATGGGCTATGAGATGCAGCCAAGTGATGAGCCTAACGCCGCCGTCGAGCGCTTTATGCGGGATTATTATCGCTGCGCCATGCAGATATCAACGCTCTCTGAGATGCTTACCAACCACTATTTTGAGACCATTATCGAGCCTGAGCTTTCTGATGAAGAGCGTCCGCGCAAGCGTCCTCTAAATGCTCATTTCAATCAGATTGGCGATCAGATCGCGATGGCGCATCATCGTGTTTTTGCCCAGCACCCTGAGACGATTCTTGAGATGTTTTTGCTCATGGGACAACACGGCATCAAAACTGTACGCACTCGTACCTTAAGAGCGCTTAAGATTGCGGCGCGCGGTATTGATGAAACTTACCGTGATAACATTGATCATCAGGCGCTGTTTTTGGCGAATCTAAAGGAGCAAAACTATCTGTTCCATCGCCTGCGCATTATGAACCGTTACGGCATTTTAGGTAATTATATTCCCGCCTTTGGTCAAGTAACAGGTCTTATGCAATATGATCTATTTCACCGTTATACGGTTGATGCGCATACGCTATTTTTGATTCGTATTTTGCACCGTTTTACCGATCCTGCCTACAATCAAGACTTTCCGCTGGTCAGTGCTATTTATCAACGGATTGAGCGTAAAGAGATCTTGGTATTAGCCGCGATGTTCCATGATATCGCCAAAGGTCGTGGCGGCAATCACAGTCAATTGGGGGAGACTGAATCCGTTGAGTTTTGCCTCAAGCACGGTATGAGTCTGGCAGATGCCAATCTCGTTGGCTGGCTAACTCGCTATCATCTACTGATGTCGATGACGGCACAAAAAAAGGATATCTCAGACCCTGAAGTCGTCACCATCTTTGCCAATCTGGTCGGTAATGTCACGCATCTGAATCATCTATACGTGCTGACGGTCGCTGATATGAACGCGACCAACCCTGAGCTATGGAATAGCTGGCGCGCCACTCTCATGAAGCAGTTGTACTCGCAAACGCGGCGCATATTGCGCGCGGATATCGATGCGCCAAATAACCGTAAAGATATGATCGATGCCACTTACAAGCAAGCACTGACGATGTTAGATAATGTCGACAACCAGCATATGAACCGCGATGAAGTACTCAGCCTATGGGATGATTTGGGCGATGAGTATTTTTTGCGTGAGATTGCAGAAGACATTCTTTGGCACACCGAGGCGATACTCAACCATCCCCCGATTGGACGCGCCTCAGATAGCGATAGCGCGCCATTAGTAGTGCTGCGTGAGCACCGCGAATTAGCACTTGATGCAGTGCAGGTCTTTGTTTATACCCAAGATCAAGCCAATCTGTTTGCAGTAACGATGGCGGTGTTCGATCAGATGAATCTAGACGTCTTAGATGCGCGTATTATTACTGCAACGCGAGATTTTGCTCTGGACTCTTATGTGTTGTTAGATCGCAGTGGCACGCTACTCGCTGATGAGGACAGTCAGCAAGAGCTTAAGCAGCGCTTGATTAATGCATTCAAAAATCCAACTATGCCCAAGCTTGCACATAAACGCTTGCCGCGTCAGCTTCGACATTTTGAGGTGCCAACGACTATAGATTTTGAATTTAATGAAGCCTCAAGCCAGCATATTATGAGCTTGCAGACCTTGGATCAGCCAGGCTTGCTTGCGCGCGTGGGACAAGAGTTTTTAGAGCAAAAAATAGAGGTGCATGCCGCGCGTATCACCACTTTAGGCGAGCGCGCAGAAGATATGTTTTATATCAGTGATCAAGATGACAAGCGGTTATCTAACGAAAGGCTTGCTTCGCTAAAAGCGGCTCTGATAGAGAGCTTGAATACTCGCCATAATGATACTTTAGAGTATTATCTATAAACCAAAAAAGCCTTGTCACTGACAAGGCTTTATTTTGTATTGCTAGGTCTATTTAAGCGATGTTTATCTAAGTGCACTTATACCCTATAAAGTACTTTTATATATAATTTCACTAGCGTGCTCAGTTAGGTTCTCATCAGCCAAGTCTATGGGCAAGACATCAGCGTCGACTCGCTTTTGCTTGATGATCATCCTGCCCGCCTCCACCTCTTTTTGTAGTAAGCAGCGTAGAGTAATAAGATGCAACTGTGCCTCACAGCGCTCATAAATACATTTCAAAGATAGTGGCGAGTTGGCGTGAACATCAGGGAACACGCTATCTTTGGCTAAAACATCCATCTCATTGAACGCCTGCTTACACGTCATTTCAGTCTTGGTCAAAATAGTCTGAATACGGTTGGCTAAGCGTCCTTTTTTATGTAGTAGAACAAAGAAAAGGATCGTTTGTAAACCAAATACCAGTGGATAGACCCATACAGACAAGCTAAAACCAAGTAGTCTTGTCGATAGCATTAGTATAATTGCTGCAACCACATAAGCGACCAGTTGCCAGAGTAACCACATTATGGAGCTATTGTCGCCGTACCAAAACATCTGACGCTCTTGCAGGGTAGATATGCGCTTGCGTGCATGACACCACTGTTGTTCACGTGCGCGTAACTGATCACAAATGATAGGACGAGGTTCGACTCTAGGGCTTTGATCAGTATCAAAGGTATTGTCGAGTTTTTTTGGATCATAAACGAGTGTCATATCAATTGTCCTAAGCTTATTAGGCAGCCACCTAAAAGCGGCGTCCTTATTGTTCTATTATTTATAAGCTATGGGTAATAAGGCGAACTATAATGATAGAGTGCAGCTGCTCATTATAAGACGGTTTACTACAAAATGACTGGATACGTCCTTGAGTCATCTTAAACTAAATCACCATAAACTTTATATCTTTGAACTTGAGTCATTCAACCTTTAGGTATTGGGATAATGACAATAAGCATTGGAAGAAAAAGACATCAAACAGCAGAAGTGCTACACTACTAAACTGTAATTTTTCTTTATAACTTTATTATTTATTGTCTATTATAGCCAGCGATCTTATGAATAACAACTTAACGCACCTGCATCCCTACCCCTTTGCAAAAATGGCAACTTTGCTAGAGAATAGCTCGCCTGCCCTCGACTACACTGAGATCAAGCTAGGTATTGGTGAGCCAAAACACGCACCGCCCGCCTTTGTGCTGGACGTACTACAAGAAAACTTGGACACCTTAGCGCGCTATCCGACGACGAGCGGTATGTTTGAGCTGCGTCAAACCATCGCGCACTGGTTAGAAAAGCGGTTTTTTTTGCAGCATGTCAATCCAAACTCACAAGTATTACCCGTTATGGGCTCGCGTGAAGCGATATTTAGTTTCGTTCAAGCGGTTATCAACCATGATGGCAATAACGATGAGCCTACCGTCGTCATGCCCAATCCTTTTTATCAAATCTATGAAGGGGCGGCGATACTTGCAGAGGCCACGCCGCATTTTGTACCTTGTACCCCTGCTAACAACTTTAAGGGCAGCTACCGTTCGGTACCCAAAGAGGTCTGGACGCGTACTCAGCTATTATTCGTCTGTAACCCGAATAATCCTACTGGCTCTGTGATGACTATGGATGATTGGGAATACCTGATTCGCTTATCAGATCAGCACGACTTTATTATCGCAAGCGATGAGTGCTACAGCGAGTTATATTTCGATGAGGCACCCATAGGGTTACTACAAGCGTGCGCCGCTCTTGGACGTGATAATTTCAAAAACTGTGTGGTCTTTCACTCCCTATCAAAACGCTCAAACTTGCCAGGACTGCGCTCAGGGTTTATCGCAGGCGATGGCGATATCCTACAAAGTTACCTGCAATATCGTACTTATCAAGGCTGCGCTATGCCTATCGCCCATCAACTCGCATCGATTGCCGCTTGGCAAGATGAGAAGCACGTGGCGCATAATCGCACGCTTTATAGAGAAAAATTTGCTTTGTGGATGCAAGAGTTAGGCGAGCTACTAGATCTACGTATGCCAGACGCTGGGTTTTACTTTTGGATAAAAGCGCCTGAGCAGTTCGATTGTGATGATGAAGCTTTTGTCAAAGCGCTTTATGAGCAGGCCAATATTCACGCGCTTGCAGGACGTTATCTCTCAAGGGAGGCCGATGGCTTTAACCCAGGTCAAGGCTATGTGCGTATCGCCCTAGTTGCCAGCGTTGAGGAGAGTCGTGAAGCCATTCGCCGTATCCGTACAATGCTGACCGATTAACATGACAGACTCTCTTCTCTTTGATCGTAACATGATATTTTGATAACAATGATGTTATTGTGGATTTGTGCGGGGATAGTGCTATAGTAAGACTAAATAGCACTAAAAGGAAGATGTCATGCCTCAGCTTGATTTTACCCAGCCGCCTTTTGATGTGTTAAGCGCTGATGAGCGTCTAAGCGTCAAAAAACATACCCAAGTGCGCTATCTTGCTAAAGATGACTCCTTGGCTGTCGATGATTTACAGTATTTTTTTGTGGTTTTAAAAGGTCAAATTGAGCAGCGCTTGGGTGATGAATTCGTCGCCACTTACCTAGGTAACAACCATACCAAGCATTTAAACAGTAATGACTGGTTTGATAGCCGCCGTACTCCTGAGCGCACCGACAAAAACGGTGAGATGGGTCACTCGCCTGAGTATTACCAGTTTTGTGCGGTAGAGGACTCGTTATTACTTCAAGTTGATGGCAGCGCTATCGACAAGATTGGCGCGCAAAATTATCTGGTGCGTCAGTTGTTATCCGACAAGCTCTCTGAGCGTCTAAAAGCGCTTGAACTTAGACGTAGCAATCAGGCTGCGGGCACTAATAGCTACACCGCCCAGCAAGAGGTACAACAAATCCTTTTGCAACCCGTTACCGATGTCACTTTACTACCCGTCCATATCGTTGCTGCAAGTAGCAGCTTATATCAAGCCACGCGTATCATGATGGACGCCGGTCTCAAGCATGTGCTGGTGCGCTCATCTGAGCACACTAAGATGAGACAAAGCGAGGTATCACACTCGGTAGTACCGCCTAAATCCGATCGTACTTTAGGGCTCTTGAGTGATCATGATATTTGCCGCGCGGTCAGTGATCAAAAAGATCCTGCTACTACCCCCTGTCTAGATTATGCCAGCTTTAATCTGCATACCATCAAAGATAAAAGTGAGATTGGTGATGCGCTATTGATGATGACGCGCTACCGTATCCATCGCCTACCTGTCTTAAATGACAGCGACACGGTTATAGGCGTATTAGCGCAAAGTGATTTGATCGCCTACGTCGGTCAACACTCACAGCTCATTAGTATGGAGATTGAGCATGCGCAGGATATGAGCAGTTTAGATAAAGCGGTGGAGTTGATCGGTCGCTACATCCGCGCGCAGCAGCAAAACGGGGTAAAAGTCAGCGTGGTTAGCCGCATGGTACAGCAGCTCAACGCTCAAGTATTCACAAAGCTGTGGCAGCTAATCGCCCCCAAAGAAGTGATTGAGAACACTTGTGTCATCGTTATGGGTTCAGAGGGCCGCGGTGAGCAGATTATGCGTACCGACCAAGACAATGCACTGATCATTCGTGATGGGTTTACTCATCCTGACTTAGAAAAGTTTGCCGATACCTTTAATCAGCATCTGTCCGTCTTAGGTTATCCCTTATGCGATGGCCATATTATGATGAATAATCCCATATGGCGACAATCTATTAGCGATTTTAAAGCGCAGATTAGCCTGTGGTTCAAAAATACCGATCCTATGCATGGTATTTATTTATCCTCAATACTCGACGGCGAGTACGTCTGCGGCGATAGAGAGCTGTTAGTGCAAATACGCGCCCATCTACAAGTCGCGCACATGCGCGCAGATCCTATGTTCGTCCGTCATTTTGCACGCGCCGCCTTGCAGTTTGGTGATGTTAGTCAATGGTGGCAAAAGTTTGTCCCCTTAATCGGTAAACCGACGCGCCGCGACGTGGATCTCAAAAAGTCAGGTCTATTTCCGCTGGTACACGGTATTCGTGCGTTAGCTCTTGAGCACAATATATTTGAGGTCACCAGTACCAAAGAGCGCCTCAAAGCTTTGGTCAATGCTGGTATGTTCAATAAGGAGCGCGCCGAGACGCTAGGTGAAGCGCTAGAGTTCTTTATGGCGCAGCGCTTGGCAGTTGCGCTTGCAACTGATGACAAATATGCCCGCCAAGTCGATCCAATAACCCTATCAGCGCTAGAACGTGACGCGCTAAAGGAGTGCTTAGCAGTCGTCAAAAGCTTTAAGTACGAGCTTACGCAGCACTATCAGTTAGAAATCGGATAAATGGGAGCCGACTATGAGCTGGCTTAAGCAACTCACTACGTCATGGCACAAAGCCAAGCTACAACGTCCTGAGCTTGAGAGGATGTTTGAGCCGCCGCTATCAGGGCAGTGGGTCGCCATCGACTGCGAGATGACCGGGCTAAATCCGCGTAAACATCACCTGATCTCGGTTGCCGCCATTCATGTCAATGACAATATGATCGATACGGGCAATGGTCTGCATCTGGTCTGTCGCCCGCCTGTTATGCCAGATGCCGATACTATTGTCATTCACGGACTACGCGCCGCTGAGGTCGAAAACGGCATGAGTTATGACGAGATGCTGGCACTGCTCCTGCCCTTTATCGCTAATCGTCCTATTGTAGGATTTTGTCCGCAGATTGATACCGCCTTTTTAAATCCTCTAATAAAAAGTTACATGGGCGTGCCCCTTCCCAATCAGGTGATTGATGTACGTAAGCTATACGCCAGACAAATGGGCAGCTCAGCGGGGGCGGCTCCTGATCAATCCCATCATTTGAGCAACATTATGGCTCACTATGATATTCCCGAATTAGGCGCGCATGATGCTTACAACGACGCCATTATGACGGCTATGGCCTTTGTGCATTTGCGCTAATGATCATTGCTACTCTATTAAAAGCCTGCTGGTACCAAAAGCCTGATTTTATGGACGCAAAGCTAGCGTTGATGGTACGTAAAACCGCTAACTCATGATACTATAGCTGGTTTTTGAGCTTTTAAAGTAGTGTCTGTCATGCCTATCACCCAAACTTCTCGTCGCTTATCTTCTATATCTATTGCTCTAGTTATGCTGGCGCCGATAAGTGCGCAAGCGGTATTGCCAGCGCCTATCTTAGAGGCACTGACAAAGGCGGAACTTGCGCCTGCAGATATCAGTATTATGGTTATACCTATCGGTCAAAAAGATAGCAGTCGATTACCGCCGATAGTACAAGTAGTGACGCTTGACGAGGCTAGCACTGACAAAGCTAGCACTGATAAAGATGGCAGTGTTGAAGCCAGTACTGATAAAAACAGTACTGGCGACGATAGCACGCTTACCTCTACGCAAAAGACATCAACGAAAAATCAGCAACTCATCGCTCAACAAGACATCAACGAGCAAGAGCGTCAACTCAATAGCTATACTGATGACCCTTATACGCATCTAAGTCTTGATCCTTTTGATGATACTATTAGCAATGACAAGCTTATTCACGATACTGATGGAAGTAGCAATGCAGAGACGCCAACCCTACCCGCGCCGTCTTCATCTCCTCATCGTCAGCCGTTACTGACTCATCAAGCAGATATAGCGCGCACGCCTGCTAGCACTATGAAGCTTATTCCTAGCTTTATTGCCCTTGATACTTTGGGCGCTGATTTTGTTTGGCATACTCGGGTATATCATACGGGACTGATTGTCGGTAATCGTCTGCAAGGCGATCTGATTATTCAAGGTAGCGGCGACCCCAAAATGACTCATGAGCGTTTGCGTCAGCTGCTTTATCAGGTAACAAAAGCAGGCATACGTCATGTCGATGGCGATATTATCGTCGATAGTACGATCTTTGCAAATGTCACCAAAGACCCTGCCGCCTTTGATAACGCGCCACTACGACCTTATAATGCTAGCCCTGATGGGTTCTTAATTAACTTTAATACCGTCGGTATTCGCAGCTACCTTGTCGACAATAATAGCGCCAAACTGACCTATAAGCCTACCCTTGCAAACTATCAGCTGCCCTCGTCTATAGGCACACGGCAAGCAGCTTGCGCGCAGGCGAGCAGTAGTCTTGCCCCTAACTGGCAAGCTGATAAGCTGGTACTCAATGCCAGCCTACCAGTTAGCTGCGCTGAGCACATATTTTATGTCGCCTATCCTGACGCCAAAGACTTTGGCGCGCGTGTGGTCGCCTCAAAGTGGCAACAACTGGGTAATACGCTTGACGGTCGAGTGATTGCTCAAGACATGCCTTATCAAGCGATTAGTAGACGCCATAAAAGTTACGCAAACGCGGTATCACCCTTACCTATTGCCAGTTATCCTTCGCTGAATTTGACTCAGCAGATCTACGATATCAACCATTTTTCAAACAACGTGATGACCGAGCAAGTGGCTTTATCACTAGGCGCTTATAGTCATGATGACTCTGAGACAGTAGCGAGTGATAAAAAACCAACCAGCCTATATTACTTTGGCGCGCCAAAGGTGACCGATTATCCGCAGGCCTTGGCGCGCATTGATGACTGGTGGCGCACGCATTTAAGCACGCCGCCGCCGTATCTAACCAATGGTTCAGGTCTATGTAGAGAGTGCACTTTGAGCGCGGCCAATCTAGGTGAGCTATTGAGCTACGCTTATACGCATCCCAGTTTTGATGCTTATGTCAGCTCGCTGGGCGTGGCGGGCGTTAGCGGTACTATATCCTCTCACAGTCAGCGTTTACCTGAGTCAGCAGCCATAGGGCGCGCCTGGATAAAGACAGGTACATTAAATAATGTAACCTCAATGGCAGGCTACGTAAAAGGCCTATCAGGGCAAGACTACGCTGTCGTTGGCATTATTAATACCGAGCAGGCGCTCAATGCTTATACTGCAAGGCCCGTACTTGATGCTTTGCTTGATTGGAGCGCTCAGCGCTAAGTGATGATAATTTTTATTTTATAGCTTAGGGCGTGTTGAACATTCAACCATGGCACTGCTGATCGCTGCTAGTTTATCAAAGATGTGTTCCAGACACGGCGCAAGTCGAAGATAATGTCTAGACCTTAGCTAGACTTGCAACACACTGCTTATATAGAGCTGGGGGGCAATTTTAGCATCAGCCTGAAAGGACAGGACTCTTTTTTGCCGCTCCTTTGATAAAAATAGACGCTTAGAATGACTAAAATTACTATTTTTATCTTGCTTCTAATTTAAGAGCAGCGACTAAAAAATAGTCTCTGTCAGTGCGTGTTTGTGAATTATCAAACACGCCCTAATTTTGCAATAGGTAGCCTCATGACTGATCAACGCCCCAACTTACAAAAGCCTGTGCCACTTGCGTATCAAAACGCTATTAACTCAAGCGCCAACATGACAGAATACGTGGGTTTTTTTGCAGTGGGTTATATTCTTGCCAGTGTCGTATTTATCGTTATGCAAACGCAGCTGGTGATGAACCCGCACTTGGTAACGGTGCTATCGGTTATCGCGGCGGCTTATATTGCAGTGTACAAGTTTATCAAGCATCATAAGCGCGCTTTACAAAGAAGTGAGATGAATCGATTGACTCTAGCTGGCACCGCAACCGTCTGGCTACTGAGTACGCTGTATTTTTTGGGAATATGGTTTGCGCTATTTGACGTCGTCAGCCGCGAAGTATTCACAGAGATGGCTATTGAGAATCCTATGCCTTTAGTCAGCGCAGTTATCATGATTATGCTGCTGACCCTTATTAGCGCCCGTATTAGTATTTTGATATTTAATCGACTGCTGACTCCAAAATGATTTTTTATCATCAAAAAGATTGGCGTATAGTAGTTCTATGAGCTTTAGATAAAGATAGTAAATTTTTGATACCTAGTGGTTACAAGGAAATAGCGGTATGGATATGTTAATGTTCGATGATCTCGAAAAGTTAGGCCGTATTCTCTTAACGACAGTTATGGTGTATGTCTTGATCGTCACAACCACCAAAGTTTCAGGCAAACGCTCAACGTCTCAATTAAACAATTTTGACTGGATAGTGACGGTCATGATCGGCTCGATAGGCGCAAGTACGATTTTACTTGAGTCCATACCCTTTGTTGAGGGCGGCTCTTCTATTATTTTGTTATATGTCCTTCAGTACCTAGTAACCAAATACGCTTCTATCTCGCCACCATTTAGTCAGTTTATTTTGTCTGACCCGCGTATTGTTTTTTATCAAGGACAATTTTTGCCCGAAGCTCTGCGTGCTGAGCGTCTAACTCAGCAAGAGGTAGAATGTGCGATGCGTTCAGAGGGCGCTAATGACTTTGATGAGATCGAAGCGGTAGTGTTTGAATCTGATGCCAAGCTGACTATCCTCAAAAAACCAGACGCTAAAGACAGTAACCGCGTATCCCAAACGCTAAAGCCGTTAATCCGTTAGTTAAATTTTTAAACGAGTATAATTTAGTATGAAAGTACGCATTCTGACTGTAGGTAATAAAATGCCCGATTGGGTACAAACGGGCTTTAACGAGTATCACAAACGTATTCAGCCTATGCTGAGCACTGAGGTAGTCGAGCTTGCTGCCGCGAAACGCACCAAAAACCCCTCTGATGCCAATTTAGCACAGTATCGTGAGGTAGAGGGTCAAGCGATTCTCGCCGCGCATAACACCTCAGGGCGCGAGCAACTTTGGGTACTCGATGTAAAAGGTAAAATGCTCTCAACCCAAGGCTTAGCAGATAAGCTGGCAGACGCAATGCAGCAAGGTGATGATATTGCCCTCGTCATTGGCGGCGCTGACGGCGTGTCGCCTGAGGTACTTGCAAAAGCCGATGTCAAATGGTCACTATCAGCACTAACCATGCCGCACCCTTTGGTTCGAGTAGTGCTCATGGAGCAACTGTATCGTGCGATGAGTATTAATCACAATCACCCTTACCACCGTGGCAACTGATAGTGAGCACATGAGTTAAATTATCTAAAAATATCGCCCCCTCTAGCGATTGAAAAACCTACTTGCGCCCTAATAAATGCAAGATGACTCAATCAAGATTTGCGACACCTCCTAACTATCAAGCGCACGCAGACCGCCAAGCGCGCACGGATATCGCTCCCATTACAGGATCGGTTACATGGGCAGATTCGTCTGCGCGCTTAAGCAACGGCGCAACTTTGCCAGCTTTGTTTATCTCGCATGGCGCGCCAACGCTCGCAACCGAGCAATCAGCGACGACCAATGCACTAGCTCGCATGGGCCACAACCTGCCCAAGCCGCGGGCGATTATCATCATGTCCGCACATTGGCAATCGAGTAAGCTTGAGATTAGTAGCAACCCAAAACCTAAGACTTGGCATGACTTTTCAGGGTTTGATGATGCGCTATATGAGCTAAATTATCCAGCATTAGGTCAACCATCGCTTGCAGAGTCGCTTGCGCAGCAACTAAGCGCACGTGGTATCACATGCCGCGTCAATCCCGTGCGAGTTTGGGATCACGGTGTTTGGGTACCGCTTCATCATTTATACCCAGATGCTGATGTGCCCATCGTGCAGATCTCTTTGCCGCGTCATTATGATAGCGTAGCCTGTTATCAATTAGGCGCGCAGCTAGCAAACCTACGTCATCAGCAAATCCTTGTGATCGGTTCAGGCAACATCACCCATAATCTACAAGCTATGAAATGGCAAGCTGATAGTATTGATGAGACCGCCAAAGACTTTAAGCTATGGCTGCTTAAAAAGCTTAAAACTGATATACCAACGGCGCTAGATTGGCAGCAATATCCTGACTACCGCAATATTCACCCAAGCGACGAGCATTTATTACCGCTATTTTTTGCTTTAGGTGCAGGACAACGTGTCTCTGTGGTTCATCAAAGCATGGCGCATCATAGCTTAGGTATGGATATTTATCGTTTTGATTAAAGCGTGTTTGCGATAACTAATACCAAATAAATCTACTTCTCAAACGCTGGCTTAGTAAACCAGCCAGCACGCTCTATCTCTGCTGCTAGGCTCAGTATCGTTGACTCATCATTCATGCGTCCAATCAGCTGCATACCGATCGGTAGACCCTTTTTGCTCATACCCATTGGTATCGACATCGCTGGCAGGCCTGTGACATTACCCAATATCGTAAAGGCCATTTTGCTCAGCACGGGATGACTGAGTTTTTCTATCATGCCGGAGCTAAAAGTATACTTACCCATATTGATACCTTTGCTTAGAAGCCCTGAGGTGTTCATCAGCATCTCATCGACTCGGCTTGGCGGCAGCACACCATGCTTAACCGCCGTTGTCGGCACTGTGGGCGACAAAATCATATCGTAGGTTTCAAGCAGCAGTCCTGTCTGATACTGACTATTGTGCCAACCGTGCTTGGCATGGACTAAGTCGGCGGCAGATAGCGAACGCCCAAGCATCGCCATATTGTAGGTTTGAGGTTCTAGTTTTTTGATATGTTCAGCGCCAAAGTTACGCTCAACATTATCGATGGTAAAAGCTGTATGCGCGCAAACGACGACTATAAAATCATGCCAAAACTGCTCGATATTGATATTAGGCTCAGCAGGAACGACGCGATGACCCATAGACTCTAGCTGTTTGGCGGTACGCTCAAGTACAGCCAGCACTTCTTTATCCACAGTCGTATTAGCGATAAGCGGCTGCTGATGCAAAGCGATCGTTAACTGCTTAGGCGCGCGCATAGCTGCTTGCAAAAACGACCCCTCAGGCGCAGCAATAACATAAGGCGCACCGATCTCGCGGCCACTAGTCGCATCGAGCATAGCTGCGGTATCACGAACCGTGCGGGTAATGACGTGATCGGCAGCAGCGCCATCCCAGCCTTCGCCAAAATCAGGACCAAATGGATTGCGCCCGCGACTCGGTTTGAGCCCCACTGCCCCGCACCACGCCGCAGGAAACCGTATAGAGCCGCCACCATCGCCTGCGCCTGCCATCGGCACAATGCCACTAGCAACGGCTGCCGCACTACCACCTGATGAGCCGCCAGAGCTGTAGCCTTTTTTGAAGGGATTGTGCGTTGGACCATGTGCTTTGGGCTCTGTGGTGATAATCAGCCCAAACTCAGGCGTATTGGTCTTGCCAAAGGTATTGACTCCTGAGGCTTTCATACGTTTAACGATTTCGCTGTCGTGTTTATTGACGACGTTGATACTACGGCTACCCATAGTAATCGGCTCACCTTCAAAATAAAAAGACAAATTTTTTAATAAAAAAGGCACACCTGTGAACGCGCCATCTGGCAAACCTTGCTGCGCGGCGTTGTAAGCGCGCGCGTCGAATCGATGAATAATGGCATTCATTTGGGGATTGAGTGTATTAGCGCGCGCAATCGCTGACTCTAATAGCTCTTTGGCGCTCACCTCGCCTGATTTGACGAGCTCTGCCAATCCTATCGCATCGTATTGGGTATATTCTTTAAACATGTTGGCATCCTTGCTGAAGTGTAGAATAAAATAGCCATTTATAGTCGTTTATTCAAACAAAAAAAACGAGACTCGTTTGTTATTTTATTTCTTATAACTATACAGTGCTACATAAGCAGCTCACGCTTACCACTTTTGCCCATCGAGCTAACGAGTCCCGCCTCCTCCATAGAGTCAACAATGCGTGCGGCGCGGTTATAGCCGATACTAAACTTACGCTGAATGCTTGAGGCTGAGACTTTGCGCGTCTCCATAATAAAGGCAACCGCGTCATTGTACAGATCATCATCTTCGCCTGAAGCATTAGCGGTGCCGCCGCCGCTTGGACTCGACAATTCAAAGTTGCCCGCCATATTATCGATATAATCTGGTGCGCCGCGCTCGCGCCACGCATCGCAGACACGGTTGACCTCTTCATCACTGACATACGCGCCATGAACGCGATCAGGCTCAATTTGACCTGGCCCCAAGAACAACATATCACCGTTACCGAGCATATCCTCAGCGCCGCCGCTATCGAGTATCGTGCGCGAATCGACTTTTGAGTTGACTCGTAGCGCGGCTCTCACTGGAATATTGGCTTTGATCAGACCTGTAATGACATCGACCGAAGGACGCTGAGTGGCGAGCATAAGGTGAATGCCTGCTGCCCGTGATTTTTGTGCCAAGCGGGTGATTAGCTCTTCAGCTTGCTTACCTACTTGCATGATCATATCAGCAAACTCGTCAGCGACAATGACAATCATCGGCAGGGTCTTAAGCTTAGGCGCTTGGCTAATGCTCACGCTATCGTTCGGTCGCCACAAGGGATCGAGCATTGGCTTACCTGCTTTTTCAGCGGCGCGGACTTTTTTATTAAACTCATCGAGCTTACGTACTTTGAGCAAACTCATCAGCTGATAACGGCGCTCCATCTCAGCCACGCACCACGATAAACTACTCGCCGCCTCGGTCATATCGGTCACCACAGGCGTGAGCAAATGCGGAATATCATTGTAGTTGGCAAGCTCTAACTGCTTGGGATCTATGAGAATGAGACGTAGCTCATCGGGCTTGTATTTAAGTAGTATCGATAGCAGCATAGAATTAACCAGTACCGACTTACCAGAGCCTGTGGTACCCGCAACGAGCATATGCGGCGCGCGTGCAAGGTCTGTGATAATAGCATTGCCACCGATATCTTTGCCCATCGCCATGCTGATTTGCGCTTTGGGGTCTTTGAATTTGTCTGTATTAAGCAGCTCAATAAGGCGTACCATTTCGCGCTTTTTGTTAGGTACTTCGATACCGATATAGGGTTTGCCTGGTATGACTTCGACTACGCGCAGGGACGCCATAGATAACGAGCGCGCCAAATCACGGGAGATACCTGTGACCTTGCTTGCTTTTACGCCAGCCGCCAACTCCACCTCAAAACGCGTCACCACTGGCCCTGGTATCGCATTGACCACCTCGGCCTTTACATTGAACTCTTGTAATTTAATCTCAAGCAGTTCTGATAATTTTTCAAGCTCGGCGACGGTATAGCTTGGTTTGCGATCAGGATCGGGCTTATCTAGGATAGACATCTCAGGAATAGGCGTGAGATTACCACGATACTCAGCCGTTTGCATGGCTCGCGATTTTTGACTAAAAGCGGCATCATCACTGATATCTGGCATTACTGGCGCGTCGGTATCATCTGGCATCATGTCAGTAATATGGTTGCTGCTATCCCCCTCTGGCACAGCGAAGCTAACACTTGGCTCATCTAGCTTAGCGACTATTGGCTCGGCTGCGGCTGGCTCAGCTGCGGCTGGCGTGACGGCTGTTGGTGGTAGCGTCGGGTTAGCAGGAGGCGTATTGGTCGGTGTCATATCAGTGACTGGCGCGCTTGATACGTCTTGAGTGTTAGACTGCGGCTCAATGACGGGTGCGACCGTTTCAGTATGCATTGGCGCACTTACCGTTTCGGTTGAGTCATTATCAAAGGATACTGCATCCCTCTCATTCGCAATAACAGGTGAGCTATCAGGCTTGATATTGAGATTAGTATTGAGCTCATTATTAGGCATAATGTTGAGCCTAGTATCAGGAGTAGTATCATGCTCTGCGATCCAAGCATCAGCCAGCTGGCTTGCGCTAATTTCATCACCGCTTTTGTTATCGGACAATGCATCATCTTGTTGTAGTGCTGGTGGTGTTGGCATTGCTGACGACGTTGATGGTTCTGATGGTGCTGATGACGCTGAAGGCTCTAATGACGCTACGAAATTTGCATCATGAGTAGGAGCAAGCTCTGATACCGTTTCATCAGAGCTTGGGGCGTACTGCTCGCCATATTGCTCACCATAGTTAGCGACAAAAGCATCTGTTGCTAATAGATCATCAACGGTACTGGCATCATTCCAAGCAAAGCTTGGCTCTACCTTGCGTAAAGTCGTGACAGGCTCTTTTAATGACTCATCGTTAGCATAAGAGCTAGCAGTTGCCATTACCGCTTGCGGTTTAGAACCCATAGCCGCCGCTTCTGTTGCCGCTATCGCCATAGACGCTTTTACGCTGTCTTTTAGACCTGACTTCGTCAAAAAGTCCGTCAACACATTACCAAAGCGACCACTGTCCGCTGTGTCATTGTCTTGTTTCTCTGGTAGCTCAAGTGGCAATTGACCTGATTTTTCTTGTTGATCGACGTCTGTTTTTTGAGCGGTCGCAAACTCGTCATCAAGCTCATCGCTATCCTCTTGAGATTCACTATCGTTTTGTTTTGCGCTTTGGGCCTCACTACGTTGAGCCTTATCACTGACTCCAGAGCCAAGCCACCCAAGATCAGTGAGCTTATGGTATACCGTTTGCCAGTGAATGTTGAAGGCAAAAGTCGCGGTAATAATCACAAACAATGTCAAAAACGCCATGCTGCCCCACTGCGTTAACAGTTGCGCTAAACGTGCTTGTAGTTCAAGACCGATGATCCCGCCTGCCACTCCTTTTAGAGCGGTTGCGCTAGGGTTAGCAACTTGCTGAATAATAGCCACTACTTGAGCGAATAAGGCACTAGCACTGAGCAATAAAAACACATAAGCCATCAAGCGCAAAGGCCAAAACGTCGGCTTACTCTCCCACCAAATCAGAATAGACTCATACACCAAAAACGCTAGCAACCACCAAGCGCTAAAGCCAAAAAAACTGTAGAGCAGATCGGATAACCAAGCGCCCATAGCGCCGCCCATATTATTGATCGTATTCATATCACTACTGATATGTGACCAGCTGGGATCATTACCGGTATAAGTCAGCAAAATCACAAACAAATACACGGCCACTATCAATCCAAGGACCGTAAATATGCCTTTTTTTAAATAATCAATAACTGATGCTGATATCACGTAGGATCTGCCTTTATCAATACGATTCATACAAAGGGGTGCCAGATTATGACGAGTGTTCGTCATAATGGCGTCACATATAACTCTAGTAAATAAGCGCTGCTAACCACAAAGCCTATAGCAAAACACAGGATGTCTTATGCTGTATATAACCTCCTATAATAACAAATAGATAGGTAAATTGGCGACTGAGTTATCAACAAATCTGGCTTTAATGCTTTGTTTATGGTTTTATTCTAATGATAATGATGTTTGTTTTAGCAAACTTGCACTTTTAGCTTATCACCCTTATGTTAGTATCACGCCAGCATGTTGACAACACCACAAATAACGATACCGTTCGTCATTTTTAAAGACGACGTTTTTACCTTTTTAATGCTACCTTTGTAGCATAATTTTCATCTCACTTTAATTAATAAAACTTAATACTACCGTAAGGAACCAATATGGCAACTGACAACACTCGCCACGAAAAACTCATTATCTTAGGCTCAGGTCCAGCAGGGTATGCCGCTGCTGTCTATGCGGCGCGCGCTAACCTAAAGCCTGTCGTGGTCACAGGTTTAGAGGTCGGCGGACAGCTTACGACAACGACAGAGGTCGATAACTGGCCAGGCGACCCGTATGATCTGACAGGGCCTGCGCTAATGGAGCGTATGAAATCTCATGCTGAGCGTTTTGGTACTGAGCTGATTTATGATCATATCAACGCGGTGGATTTGAGCGAGCGTCCTTTTAAGCTAACTGGCGACAACGGCAATTTTACGTGTGACGCTCTCATTATCTCAACGGGTGCATCCGCTCAGTATTTAGGATTAGAATCAGAAACCAAATTTAGAGGCCTTGGCGTCTCCGCTTGTGCTACTTGTGATGGATTCTTTTATAAAGATCAAAAAGTCGCGGTTATTGGCGGTGGTAATACCGCAGTTGAAGAAGCGCTATATCTATCCAACATCGCATCCGAGGTGACCTTAGTGCATCGCCGTGACAAGCTGCGCTCTGAGAAAATACTGCAAGACAAGCTGTTTGAAAAAGCCAAAAACGGTAATGTCAAAATCGAGTGGGATCATAAAGTCCGCGAGGTGGTCGGCGATGATATGGGCGTCAACGGTGTGGTCATCGAGTCGATGTTAGATGGTAGCACTAAAGAGCTGGACGTGTTTGGCATGTTCGTTGCTATTGGTCACAAGCCCAATACCGATCTGTTCAAAGGGCAGCTGGACATGAAAGATGGTTATCTTGTGGTCAACAGTGGCCTTAATGGTAATGCAACCCAGACCAGTGTTGAGGGCGTTTTTGCCGCAGGTGATGTCGCAGATCACGTCTATCGTCAAGCGATCACCTCAGCGGGCACTGGCTGTATGGCAGCACTCGATGCTGAAAAGTATCTTGATGCTATCGGTGAAGCGGTTGCCACTGACCACACTTACGCCTCAACTTTGACTGCGGACAAAGAGGCGTAAGTGAGCGCCTCTGCCAACAGTCATTCAAGTCAACAACCTCTGGTTAGTGCCAGCACCATCACGCCTGAGAGGCTAAAAAGTCTTGGGCGTTATAACTTTCCAAGTCCAATAGAGGTCGATCCTGATGGTATAGGTATTATCGCAGTAGGCGGAGACTTGGCAGCAGAGACTCTAATATCCGCTTATGCGCGCGGTCTGTTTCCTTGGTTCAACGAGGATGAGCCGATTGCTTGGTGGTGCCCCCAGCCGCGCTGCGTGATCGCGCCAAAGAGCTATCAGCCCAGTAAGTCGCTACGCAAACAAGCAAACCGCATGCGTTGGCAATTGACCCTCAATCAGGCTTTTGATGAGGTCATTCATGCCTGTAGCTTACCGCGTAGTGATGGCCTGCCCGAGGGCGAACATACTTGGATTCATGAAGAGATGATTGAAGCTTATACCGAGCTTCATGCTCATGGTTTTGCTCATAGTATCGAGGTTTGGGATGAGGTGGGACAGCTAGTAGGCGGCTTATATGGTCTAAAAATAGGCAGTATTTATTTTGGGGAATCCATGTTTCATACTGCCTCTAACGCGTCCAAACTTGCGTTTTGGGGTCTTATGCGTCTATGTGAGCAAAGTGGTGTGGCGCTAGTAGATTGCCAACTGCCAAACGAGCACTTGATGAGTTTGGGCGCGGCCACAGTGCCGCGTACTGAGTTTTTGGCGCAGCTAGATAGCCTTATTGGTGCGCGTTCTGTCCAATGGCAAACCGGTTCGCACAAACCTCTATCTGCTGCCAAGTTAGGTTCTGCGCTACCTTGGAAAGTACAACCATAACCATAGAGAGGCGCAAACGATTACACGTATAGACAAAGCCAGATATCTACCCACACAAGGACGGCTATATGTCATCTGACGACTCGTTTTTATTAATAGGTCAATTGGCACAAACTGCCAATACGACCAAAGATACGGTGCGTCATTACGATGATTTAGGATTACTAAAATCTCGTAAACGTCAAGCAGGATCACGGCTATACACTGAGTTTCATCCTGAATGCGTGGATCGTATCGCACTGATCAAAAGCGCGCAAGCGATTGGCTTTACCTTGACTGAAATTCAAAACAGTCTAAATGACTATTACGATGGTCAGCTTGATTTGGATGAACAACTCGATATCGTCAAACAAAAACTAGCGCAAATCCTTGAACAACAAGCCACTATCAATCTTATGGTAGAGACCCTAAGTCAGCGCTTAGTCACCCTTGAACAAATGAAAAAAGATCAAAATAATCTCGAGAAATAAACGTCCTAAAGAAGTAATATCCATCCTCTAAGTAACATTAATCATATAAGTAACGACGCTGCATAATAAGAGCATCAACACTTACCCTATGCACCTCTGTGTAATAGTCTTTTCGCCTATGAATGACCTCAAACCCTTGCTGTTCGTATAGTGCAATCGCCGCATCATTATCTGCCCTCACCTCTAACATTAATTGCTGAGCGTCTTTGCTAATCAATACGGTATGCAAAGCTGTAAAAAGCTGTGAGGCGACACCTTGACGCTGATAGTCAGGATGCGTGCCTATTCTTAATATCTCGCTTTGCTCAAAGATTACTTGATAGAGGCAGTAGCCAATGATTGTGTCATTTTGACGGACTACCAATAAATCAATACTATCCTGTGAAAGCAAATCTACTAAGGTCTGATAATCCCAAGCATCTCGCGGTTGAATAATGGTTTCGATGTTAGCAACGGCTTGAATAATGCTTTGAGGGTTAGATGATTCTTTGTTTAGCAAATCTATGGTTAGCATTATCTTGTCTCTACAAGTTACATCTATAAGGTTGAAGGGCGCGTAGGGTGGGTTAGTTTTTTCAAGCTCTCGTAAAAAGTGAAGAAGAAACGTAACCCGCCATCAGATTTTGAACCATAGATTTAGCGGGTTACGCTTGTTGTGACATATCAGAATATAGCTCTTAAGCTCTCTTATCAATTAACTTCGTAATACAATTTGAAAGGTCAGCCTTTGTAGAATGCGCCTCTCGCACCGTTGATTAAAAAGTATATCGATTAAAGCCGAAGATTCCTGTCTACTAGAGTATTTTTAGAATAACCAAACAAGCCTTATATCAACCATTCGTGGTGCGCGAGGCACACCCTACAGCCCAAACCTTATAATTATCTACAAACAATATCCCGCCCACAAAAAAGCCACCCTAGCGGATGGCTTTTCTATGTCTAGCAGTTAGACGCTAAGTCTAACAAGTAAAAGCTAATCTAATGATTAGTCCTTAACTGAAGCAACAACACCAGCGCCTACCGTACGGCCGCCTTCACGAATA